>JBATNB010000499.1:0-6311 GCA_049290135.1 Rhizobiaceae bacterium | reverse complement strand
GGTCGCCGGGGTCGGGCCGTCGCCGCGGGGCGCCACGGTGCGGGCCGCGGATGGAAGCGACGAAACGTTCGACCTTGTGGTTGGCGCGGACGGCATCCACTCCGTGGTGCGAAACGCGCTCTTTGGTCCCGATTCCCCCAGATTCACCGGGCTGGTGTCCTGGCGGGCCGTGTTTCCGCGCGACCGGGGCGCAGGCATTCCCGATCTCGACGCCTTCATCAAATGGTGGGGCCCGACGCCCGATCGCCAGATCGTCGCGTTTCCGCTCACCCACGGCACGGAGATCTTCGTCTTCGCCACCACCCCCCAGCAAGGCTGGACCGATGAAGGCTGGACACTGCCTGGCGACATGGCCGAACTGCGCGCCGCCTATGCCGACTTCCACCCGCAAGCCCGCGCCTTGCTGGACGCCTGCGATGAGGTCACGCGTTCCGCGCTTCATGTCCGGGAGCCGATGGAACACTGGTCTGTCGGCCACCTGACCCTGCTTGGCGACGCCGCCCACCCGATGGTTCCCTTCATGGCGCAGGGAGCCTGCATGGCGATCGAGGATGCCGTGGTGCTGGCACGCGCCGTCGAGGGGAAATCGCCACAGGATATCCCCGAGGCCCTGCGGACCTACGAACGGGCGCGGATACCGCGCACCGCCCGCATCCAGCGCGCCTCGCTCGCCAACGAGTGGCTGAAGGGCGAGGGCAATGCCGATTGGGTCTATGGCTACAAGGCCTGGTCGACCGATCTGGACTGACGCCGGGATCCGGCCTCCGGGCCATGGCCTGTCGCACGATTCCGCGCCCGTTCGCACGCCGGGCGCGGTTGCCGTGCAAACGGATCGGTATCGCGGGCGCAAGCCGGTCCGACAAGGCGGGATCTCGACGACCTTCGGCTCGCAGACACCGGAGACGCCCCCTCCCGGTCTCCTCCCGCCGCGCCTCTTGCTGCCCGGTCCCGCCGGTCTCAGCCGCAGGTCTTCACTGACGCGAGCGCCCCGGCGCGTTTGGATGCGTCCAACGTCCCGACGCGCCGAACCGCCTCGTAGAACCGCAGATAGTCGCCCGAGCACAGGCCGAACAGCCGCAGGAACGCAGGGACATGGTCGTTGTAGACGGACGTCGCGGCGAGCTTGGCGTTGTTGATCGGCGCATCGAACCAGCCATCGTAGCCGCGATATCCGTTCCAGCGTCCGTCCCGCACCTCCCGGTATCGCGCCCGCAGCCGTTCGATCGCCTGCGCCTTGGCGGCCCGCTTGTGTTCCGGCGGGGTCTGCGCCGCATAGACGCGTGCAAGCTCGTCGCGGGCCTGCGCCACCAAGGCGAGGAAATCGGCCTGGCGCTTCCCGTCCGCCCGGTAGCGGCGCAACCCCGCCTCATTGCCGGTCGCGCTCAGCCATTTCTCCACGCCGGTCGTCTCCACAGCGACCGCGAAGGCTTCGTTGAACGCCGAATCGCCCTCCACATAGACGCGCTGGTGCGCCAGCTCATGGAACACCAGGCTGGCGATGTAGGTTTCATCGTCGCCGAGCATCGTGTTCAGGAGAGGATCGCTCATCCAGCCAAGGGTCGAATAGGCAATGACGCCGGTGACATGGACGTCCAGGCCCTGATTCCGCATCCCGGCCGCTTCCTTCGCCGCCGACTCGGCGGAAAAGTACCCGCGGTAGGGAACGCAGCCGAAGACCGCGAAGCACCACACCTTGGGCGCCAGCGCGAACTCCGGCGCGGCATAGACCGCCAGGCTCACAAAGTCGCGGCCAGTGTCGACGTAATCGCGGTAGCTGTCATTGTCGGGCAGCGCGAGCTCGTCGGTCGCAAACTGCCGCACGGCCCTGGCCGAGTCGAGACGCTCCCGCAATGTTCCGGGCGTCGACGGATCGGCGATCAAACTGTCCAGATCCTTGCGCGCCGACATGATCCGGGCGTGCCCGTCGAGCGACTGCGCATAGTAGGAGATGCCGGTGCAGCCGGTCAGCGCGGCAGCCAGGCCCGCGGCGGCGGCCATTCTCAGGAGTGCGTATGTCATCCGGCCTGCCGGTCGTTGCCCAATCGCCGGCAAGCTAGCACAGCGCGCGCCGGAATCGCCACGCCGCGCCACGGCCCGAAAGCGGTGTTGCGGCGTCCGCCGTTGCACCCCGCCGCGAAGCTGCGCCGGCAAAGCTTTTCCTTGCAATGCCGGCAGGCATTTTCCAAACTGTCACCCTTGGTTGACGCGCGATTGGTGCGCGAATGGAGGACATGATGAAGAAGCTTCTTCTGGCCGCGACGGCGCTTGGCGGGCTGTCGGTTTCCGTACCCGCGGCCCTCGCCGAGAACCTGACGCTCTATTGCAGCGCCGACGAGGCCTGGTGCCAGGTCATGGCCCGCGGTTTCGAGGAGGAAACCGGGATCAAGGTCGACATGACGCGCAAGAGCTCGGGCGAGACCTTCGCGCAGGTCAAGGCGGAAGGAGCCAACCCCAAGGGCGACATCTGGTGGGGCGGCACCGGCGACCCGCATCTCCAGGCCGCCGAGGAAGGCCTGACGGAAGCCTATGTGTCGCCCAACCGCGACCAGCTCAACGACTGGGCCATCCGCCAGGCGGAAGCGGCGGGAGACCGGACCATCGGCATCTACTCCGGCGCGCTCGGCTTCGGCTACAACAAGGACCTGCTCGCCAAGAACAACCTGCCGGTCCCGGCCTGCTGGAACGACCTGCTGAAGCCGGAATTCAAGGGCCACATCCAGATGGCCAACCCGAACTCCTCCGGCACCGCCTATACCACGCTCGCCACCATGGTGCAGCTGCTCGGCGAGGATGGCGGCTTCCAGTTCATGAAGGACCTGCACAAGAACATCAACCAGTACACCAAGTCCGGCTCCGCCCCGATCAAGGCGGCCGGTCTCGGCGAAACCACCATCGGCATCGTGTTCATGCATGACGCCGTGGCCCAGGCTGCGTCCGGCTTCCCGATCGTCACCGTCGCGCCGTGCGAGGGCACGGGCTACGAAATCGGCTCCATGTCGATCGTCGCCGGCGCGCGCAACGGCGATTCGGCGCGCAAGTTCTACGACTGGGCGCTGACCGCCGATGTCCAGTCGCGCGCCAAGGACGTGAAGTCGTTCCAGGTGCCGTCGAACAAGAATGCGACGCAGTCGCCGCTGGCGCCGGACCTGTCGCAGGTCAAGCTGATCGACTACGACTTCAAGAAGTACGGCTCGGCCGACGAGCGCAAGCGACTGCTGAAGAAGTGGGACGACGAGGTCTTCTCGCTGCCGCAGTGATCCGTGCGCCAGCACGCCGGATATCGCTCCATCCATCCCGCCGCCCTGCTCTGGCTGGCCGCGGGATGGATCGGTTTTGCCGTGCTGCCCTGGTATGCGCTCCAGGACGGGATTTTCGACCTGTCCTGGATCACCGACGGCTATCCGTTCTCCGATGACAGCGCCCCGGCGCTGTTCCATGTCCTGTCCGGACGGAAGCTCTGGCTGGCGCCGTTCGGCCTCCTGCTGCTCGCGCCGCTGGTACTGTGGGGACGCCGCAAGGAGGACCCGCTTTTTGCCCGGGTGCTGATCGCCGTCGGGCTGGCCGGGCTGGCCTGGTTCCTCGCGCAGGGGTTCGCCATCGGGCTGCGCGGCTGGAGCTTCGCCTGGCTCGAAGCGATGTTCGGACCGCTCGGCGAACGCCAGTTCGGCATGGGGTCGGGCGCCATCTTCACCGGCATGGCCTTCCTGTTCTTCCTGACGCTCGGCATCGCCGCGCGCGGCGCTGTCGGCGGCGATGTGTTCGTGGTCTCCTCCATCGGGTTCGTCATCGCCCTGGTGGCGCTGTTCATCTTCATGCCCATCGCCGGCATGTTCGCCAATGCGCTGGTGGCCGATGGCGGCGGCTATTCGCTCGTTTCGTTCTTCTCCAAATTCTTCTCCGCCCGCATCTGGGGGATCGATTGCCTGACCGGCGGCCAGCGCTGCGGCGTTGCCTGGAATTCCGTGTTCCTGGCGACGGCGGTCGGGATCATCACCACCCTGCTCGGGCTGGTCTTCGCGCTGATCGCAACCCGCACCGGCTTCCGCTACAAGGGCGTCCTGCGGGCCCTCACGGTGCTTCCCGTCATCACCCCGGCCTTCGTCATCGGCCTCGCCATCATCCTGCTGTTCGGCCTGTCGGGCTTCTTCACCCAGGCCGGCGCGGCGGTGTTCGGCGTGCAGCCGACGCGCTGGGTCTATGGCCTGCCCGGCCTGCTGATCGCGCAGACGCTCGCCTTCACCCCGATCGCCTTCCTGGTCCTCATCGGCGTGGTCGAAGGCGTCAGCCCGTCCATGGAGGAAGCGGCGCAGACCCTGCGCGCCAACCGCTGGCAGACCTTCAGTACGGTTTCCCTGCCGCTGATGCGCCCGGGGCTCGCCAATGCCTTCCTGCTCGGCTTCATCGAAAGCATGGCCGATTTCGGCAATCCGCTGGTGCTCGGCGGCAAGTTCGACGTGTTGTCGACGGAGATCTTCTTCGCCATCGTCGGCGCGCAGTACGACCCTGCACAGGCTGCGATCCTGGCGATCGTGCTGCTGATCTTCACGCTGTCGGCCTTCTACGCGCAGCGGTTCTGGCTCGGCAAGAAGTCTTTCACCACCGTGGCCGGCAAGGGCGATGCCGGCGTGCATCCGCAACTGCCGCGCGCCCTGACGATCGTCATCTCGGCCGTGGCCATCTTCTGGATCGCCTTCACGGTGATCGTCTATGCCACGATATTCTACGGCAGCTTCGTCAAGCTGTGGGGCGTCGACCAGTCGCTCACGCTCGACCACTACCGCCAGGCGTTCTCGGTCGGCTGGAACGCTTTCGGCCTGCACTGGCGCGGTTCGGCCTGGGATTCCTTCTGGACCACGATCTGGATCGCGCTGGTCTCCGCCATCCCGACCGCGATGATCGGGCTGCTGACCGCCTATCTCCTCGTTCGCCAGCGCTTTGCCGGCAAGTCGGCGTTCGAGTTCGGCACCATGCTGTCCTTCGCCATTCCGGGAACCGTCATCGGTGTGTCCTACGTCATCGCCTTCAATGTCCCGCCGCTGGAAATCACCGGCACCGCGATCATTCTCATCATCTCGTTCATCTTCCGCAACATGCCGGTCGGCGTTCGCGCCGGCGTGGCCTCGATGTCGCAGCTGGATTCCAGCCTGGATGAATCGTCGCTGACGCTCGGCGCCAACTCGTTTCAGACGTTCACGCGCATTATCATGCCGCTGTTGCGCCCCGCCATCCTCGCCGCCCTTGTTTACTCCTTCGTGCGCGCCATGACCGCCATCAGCGCGGTGATCTTCCTGGTCAGCGCCCGCTACGACCTGTCCACCAGCTACATCGTCGGCCGCGTGGAAAACAACGAATACGGCATCGCCATCGCCTATTCCTCGGCGCTCATCGTGGTGATGCTGGCCGTCATTGGCGTGATGCAGCTGGCCGTCGGCCGGCGCGACATCGGACGACGCGGCAGCCAGCCAGGCAGGGCCGTGCAGATCGCGGGAGCAGGCTGAGTGGGCATCATCGCAAGCAACGCGGCCTCGGTCGAATTCCGCGAGGTCACCAAGACCTACCCCGGCTCGGCGACGCCGGCGGTCGATCGCGTCTCGATCCATGTCGAGACAGGCAGGCTCGTCACCCTGCTCGGCCCGTCGGGATGCGGCAAGACGACCACGCTGCGCATGATCGCCGGCCTGGAGTTCCCGACCTCCGGACAGGTGATCATCGGCGAGCGCGACGTGTCGATGACCCCGGCGACGGAACGCGACGTGTCGATGGTATTCCAGTCCTACGCGCTGTTCCCGCACATGTCCGTGCGCGAGAATGTCGAGTACGGGCTGAAGTTCTCCGGGTTCCCGAAAAAGGAAATCGCCGAGCGCGCCAACGCCGGGCTGGCGCTGGTCGGGCTCAACGATTTCGGCGCCCGGCTGCCGAGCCAGCTGTCGGGAGGCCAGCAGCAACGCGTCGCGGTCGCGCGCGCGCTGGTGCTGGAGCCGCAGGTGCTGCTGTTCGACGAGCCGCTGTCGAACCTCGACGCCAAGCTCAGGCGCCAGGTGCGCGAGGACATCCGCGACATCCAGACCAAGCTCGGCCTGACCGTCGTCTATGTCACGCATGACCAGGAGGAAGCGCTGGCGGTTTCAGACCGGATCATCGTCATGAAGAACGCGGTGATCGCCCAGGAGGGATCGCCGCGCGACCTCTACGAGGCGCCGGCCAATGCCTTCGTCGCCGATTTCATCGGCGAGGCCAATCTGCTGCCGTGCACGATCGTCAACATCAGGGACGGCATCGCGGCGGTCGACCTGGGACCGCTGCGCCTGTCG
>JBATNB010000498.1:0-2616 GCA_049290135.1 Rhizobiaceae bacterium | reverse complement strand
GCCGCGGCGCGCACCGTCAGCGCCGCCAGCACCGAAAGCTGGCAGGTGAAGGCCTTGGTCGAGGCGACGCCGATTTCCGGCCCGGCCAGGGTCGGGAACACGGCGTCGGATTCGCGCGCGATCGTCGAGCCGCGCACATTGACGATCGAGCCGATCGTCATGCCCTGCGACTTGCAGTAGCGCAGCGAGGCGAGCGTGTCGGCCGTCTCGCCGGACTGGGTGATGAACAGGGCCGCGTCGCGCGGCGACAGCGGCATCTCGCGGTAGCGGAACTCCGACGCGATATCGATGTCGACGGGAATGCGGGCGATCCGCTCGAACCAGTATTTGCCGATCAGCCCGGCATAGTAGGCCGTGCCGCAGGCCGAGATCGACAGGCGGTCGATGGCGGAAAAGTCGATCGCCGAGTTGAGCTCTTTCGCTTTACCCGTTGAAAAATCGAAATAATTCGACAGCGTGTGCGAAATCACCTCCGGCTGCTCATGGATTTCCTTTTCCATGAAGTGCCGGTGGTTTCCCTTGTCGACCAGGAAGGCGGAGGCCGAGGAGATCTGCGAGGCGCGCTCCACCTCCTGCCCGCTCATGTCGTAGATATGCGCCTCGTTGCGGCGGATCACCGCCCAGTCGCCGTCTTCCAGATAGGTGATGGTGGAGGTGAACGGCGCCAGTGCGATGGCATCGGAACCGAGGAACATCTCGCCGTCGCCATGGCCGACGGCGAGCGGCGGGCCGTTGCGGGCGCCGATGATCAGATTGTCATCGTTCTCGAACATCATGGCGATGGCGAACGCGCCGGTCAGGCGCTGCAGGGAGCGGTGCGCTGCCTTGACGGGGTCGGCGCCGTTGCGGATTTCGCGGGCGACCAGATGCGCCACCACTTCCGTGTCCGTCTGCGACGAGAACGCATAGCCGTCGGCCTGGAGTTCGGCGCGCAATTCGGCGAAATTCTCGATGATCCCGTTATGGACGATGGCCACGTGATCGGAAAAATGCGGATGCGCGTTGGTCTCGTTCGGCACCCCGTGCGTCGCCCAGCGCGTGTGGCCGATGCCGATGGTGCCGTCGAGCGGCTCCTGGTCGAGGCGACGCTGCAGGTTGGCGAGCTTCCCCTCCGCCCGGCGGCGCGCCAGCCGGCCGCGTTCGATGGTCGCGACCCCGGCGGAATCGTAACCGCGATACTCCAGTCGCCGCAACGCATCGACCAGCTGCGGCGCGACTGCCTCACGCCCGACAATGCCTACAATTCCGCACATGGAAAGCGAATCCCCGTCAAATCTGTCGCCGCGGCCGTTCTGGCCGAAAGTCCCAACCCGGCGAAATCACATGTGATTGCCAATTGTGTCCGCTTCCGGACCGCCCGGACAATATCGGCAAGCTGTTGAAATCCCGTTACGGACGCCTCAGCCGCCGCCCGATTTCGCCTTTCTGGCCGCCGACAACCGGTCACGCAGTGCCTTGCCCTTGCCTTCCAGGTTGGCCTGGCGCGCCCGCCCGATCCCGAGGGCGTCCGCCGGAACATCCTTGGTGATGACGCTGCCGGAGCCGACATAGGCATTGTCGGCGATGTGAACAGGCGCCACCAGCGACGAATTCGAGCCGATGAAGGCGCCGGCGCCGATGATCGTCTTGTGCTTGAGGAAGCCATCATAATTGCAGGTGATGGTGCCGGCGCCGATATTGGCCTTCGGGCCGATGTCGGCATCGCCGATATAGCTGAGATGATTGGCCTTGGCGCCTTCGCCGAGCCTGGACTTCTTGATTTCCACGAAATTGCCGACCTTGGCGCCCTTGCCGATCTCGGCATCCGGGCGAAGTCGCGCATAGGGGCCGATTTCGGCGCCCGCGCCGACGCGGCAACGCTCCAGATGGCTGAAACCGTGGATCGTCACCTCCCCGTCCACCTTGACCCCAGGACCGAAAAACACCTGCGGTTCGACGATGGTATCGGCGCCGATCTCGGTGTCCCAGGAGAAATGCACGCTTGCCGGATCGAGAAGCGTGACGCCGGAAAGCATCATTTCGCGACGCTTGCGCGCCTGCCAGACCGCCTCGGCCTCGGCCAGTTCCACGCGGGTATTGACCCCGAGCACGCTCTCGAACGGCGCCAGGGTGGCCGCGACATGCATGCCGCGGGCGCGCGCGATTTCCACGATGTCGGTCAGATAATACTCGCCCTTGGCGTTGGCGTTGCCGACCGCGTCGAGCAGGTCGAGCGCGATGTCGCCGGAAATCGCCATCGCCCCGCCATTGCAGAAGGTGATCTGGCGTTCCTCCGGCGTGCAATCCTTGTCCTCGCGGATGGCGAGCAATTCGTCATGCTGGGTGATCAGGCGGCCATATCCGGCCGGATGCTGGGTCTGGAACCCCATCACCGCCACGGCGGCGCCACGCGCGAGTGCCGCGCGCACGTCGCGCACCGCCTCGATCGAGACCAGCGGGGTATCGCCGAACAGCACCACGACATCGTCGAAGCCGCGCGCGATGGACGATCGCGCCGCTAGCACGGCATGCGCGGTCCCCAGGCGCTCCGATTGCAGGTGCGCATCGGCATCCGGGACGAACGGCGCCACCGCGCCACGCACCAGATCGGCATCCCTGCCCACGACGACCGCCACA
>JBATNB010000497.1:0-3074 GCA_049290135.1 Rhizobiaceae bacterium | reverse complement strand
GACCAGAAGCGGGTGATGACGCCCGGCGCGGCCATTGCCGCCGGCGCCTCGCATCTCGTTGTCGGCCGGCCGGTCACCGGCGCGGTTGACAGACGGGCGGCCGCCGATTCTATCCTTGCCGAAATCGCCGCCGCCGCGGCCTGAGGAGGATCGGATGCCCAAGGGATACTGGATCGCGCACGTCAATGTGCGCGACCCCGAGCGCTACAAGGACTATGTCGCCGCCGCCAGGCCCGCCTTCGAGAAGCATGGCGCGAAGTTCCTGGCCCGCGGCGGTCCCTGGCGCGTCATGGAGGGCCCCGAGCGCGCCCGCAATGTCGTCATCGAGTTCCCCTCGCTGCGGGCCGCCATCGATTGCTACGAATCGCCGGAGTACCAGGCGGCCAAGGCCATTCGCGTCACCGTCGCCGAGGCGCAGATGATCATGGTCGAGGGCGCCGACTGACAAGCCGGCCGGGCAGGGGATATCCGCCCTTTTTCTTATTGCATTGCAACATTTCCCGGTTAACCTGACTGCAACGCAAAAAGGCCGACGATGGCTTCGTTCGCGTCGGCCAAAGGGGGACGGGATGTACTATCGCCTCTATGAAGCGACCCATGCGGTGTTGCAGCCCTGGCGGGCGGTCGCCGATGCGACCCGGCTGTTCTACCGCAATCCGGTCAATCCCCTGTCGCGCACGCCGTTCGGCCGTTCGGTCGCCGCGGCCGCCGAACTGTTCGAGCGCACCACGCGCGTCTACAGCAAGCCGGCCTTCGGGCTCGCCGCCACCGAGATCGACGGCCACAAGGTGGCGGTGACCGAAAAGGTGATCTGGTCGCGGCCATTCTGCAATCTCGTGCATTTCGAGCGCACACTGCCGGCCGGGCGCGCGCCCGATCCGAAGATCCTGATGGTCGCGCCGATGTCGGGCCATTATGCCACGCTGCTGCGCGGCACGGTCGAGGCGCTGCTGCCGCACGCCGAGGTTCACATCACCGACTGGGCCGATGCGCGCACCGTGCCGGTCTCCGAGGGCCGCTTCGACCTCGACGACTATGTCGACCATGTCATCGAGATGGTGCGCCTGCTCGGGCCCGACACCCATGTCATGGCGGTCTGCCAGCCCTCGGTGCCGGTGATGGCGGCCGTGGCGCTGATGGAATCGCGCGGCGATCGTTGCGCGCCCTCGTCGATGATCCTGATGGGCGGTCCGATCGACACCCGCATCAACCCGACGGCGGTCAACCGCCTGGCGGAGGAGAAGGGCATCGACTGGTTCCGCGACACCGTCGTCATGCAGGTGCCGTTCCCGCATCCCGGCTTCATGCGCGATGTCTATCCGGGCTTCCTGCAGCTTTCCGGCTTCATGGGCATGAACCTCGACCGGCACATCATCGCGCACAAGGATTTCTTCCTGCACCTGGTCAAGAACGACGGCGATTCGGCCGAGAAGCACCGCGAGTTCTACGACGAGTATCTCGCGGTCATGGACCTGACGGCGGAGTTCTACCTGCAGACGGTCGATACCGTGTTCGTCCGCCACGCGCTGCCGAAGGGCGAGATGATGCATCGCGGCGAGCCGGTCGATCCGTCGGCGATCCGCACCACCGCGCTCATGACCATCGAGGGCGAGAACGACGACATTTCCGGTCCGGGCCAGACCGAGGCGGCGCAGCGCCTGTGCTCATCGCTGCCGCAATCCATGCGCCAGCACTGGCTGCAGCCGAAGGTCGGCCATTACGGCGTGTTCAACGGCTCGCGCTTCCGCAAGGACATCGTGCCGCGCATCGTCGACTTCATCGGCCGGCAGACCAAGAGCCGGCGGGACGAAAAGCCCCGCCTGGTCGCAACGGGCGGGCGCAAGGGCTGAAATCAGGCCTGCGGCTTGGCCGGGATCGAGAGGCCGCGCTTGCTCGCCGGCCGCTCCATGCAGCGGTCCAGCCACGCGCCCACATGGCCAAATTCGTCGAGGCCGAGGATCTCGGTCCCCTGATACGCCGTGTCCAGCGCGCGCACCCATGGCCAAGTGGCGATATCGGCGATGGAATAGGCATCGCCGGCGATGAAGTCGCGTCCGGCAAGACGCCCGTCCAGCACCGAAAGCAGCCGCCGGGTTTCATCGAGATAGCGTTGCCGCGGCCGCCGATCCTCGATCTCTTTGCCGGCAAAATTGTTGAAATAGCCGAATTGGCCGAACATCGGCCCGACGCCGCCCATCTGGAAGAACAGCCAGGCGATGGTCTCCCAGCGCGTGCCCGGATCGCTCGACAGGAGCTTGCCGGTCTTGTCCGCCAGGTAGAGCAGGATCGCGCCCGATTCGAACAGGCCGATCGGCCTGCCGCCAGGTCCGTTCGGATCGATGATCGCCGGGATCTTGCCGTTCGGGTTGAGCGACAGGAATTCCGCGCTCTTCTGGTCGTTGGTCGAGAAGTCCACCCGGTGCGCCTCGTAGGGCAGGCCGGTTTCCTCCAGCGCCGCCGCGACCTTGATGCCGTTGGGGGTGGGCAGAGAATAAAGCTGGATGCGATCGGGATAAGCCGCGGGCCACCGCCGCGTGATCGGGAAATTCGACAGATCGGTCATTCCGGTACCCCGCGCCTCGTTGCTGCTGATGTAGAGCGTACGCCGCGCACCGGCAATGGCCCGGGTCGCGTCCGCGTCAAGGTCACGCCGATTTGACCGCGATCACTGCGTTCGTGCCGCCGAAGGCAAAGGCATTGGAAAGCGCTGCCCGCACCGGCCGCGTTCGCGCCACGTTGGGCGTCACGTCGAGGTCGCATTCCGGGTCGGGTGTGGTGTAGCCGATCGTCGGCGGGATCACGCCGTCGCGCACCGCCCCCACGCAGGCAATCATCTCCAGCGCGCTCGAGGCCCCCAGGCAATGGCCGTGCATCGCCTTGGTCGAGGACACCGAGACCCGGTCGGCCTCGGCGCCGAATACGGCGCGGATCGCCCTGGTCTCGATGGCGTCATTGGCCTTGGTGCCGGTGCCATGGGCATTGATGTAGTCGATGTCGGTGATGGCGAGGCCGGCATCGGCAAGGCAGGCGCGGATCGCCGCTTCCGGCCCCGCGACCGTCGGCGACACGATGTC
>JBATNB010000496.1:0-2974 GCA_049290135.1 Rhizobiaceae bacterium | reverse complement strand
CTTCTGGCGCGGCGAACTCGGGCGCGACCTGCCGGCGGGCCTGTTCGGCGAGAACCTCACGGTCAGCGGCGTGGAAAGCGCCGATGTGCGCGTCGGCGACCGCTTCTCCCGCGGCGGCCTCGTGCTGGAGGTGACGAGCCCGCGCATTCCCTGCTCCACCTTCGCCGCCCATGTCGGCGTGGCCGATTTGCCGGCCCGGTTCATGGCCGCGCGCCGGCCGGGCGTCTATTGCCGCGTCCTGGCGTCCGGCACGGTCGCGGCCGGCGACCGGTTCGTGTCCTCGCCATTCGCCGGCCCGGCGGTGACGCTCGGCGAACTCGTCGCCGATTATCCGTTCCGGCGCATCGACGAGGCAACCCGCGGCCGCTTCCTCGCCGTGCCGATTCACCGGAAGCTCGCCGCCTATCTGCGGGGCGAGACCGACCGGCCCTAGGGCATTTCCGGCGAAGACTGAGTCGCTTGAACGCCGGAAATGCTCCGGGCAAGGGCACGGTTTGACCTACCCCTGCGTAAGGTCCATTGTTTCAGGAAACGCTGAAGCAAGGGAGGACCAGCATGGCCGATCCGTGTGAAAAGACGATCGAGGTGCGCACATATTCCCGCACGTCGGAGGTCCGGATCTATGCGAGCAGCCTGCAACGGCGACCGTCCAACGCGCCGGCGCCGCGCAAGACCCTCGACGAGATGAAGGCCGAGCTTGCCGCCCGCATCGACGCCTCGATCGTGCTTGCCAACAGTGCGGGCCGGGGCTTCTGCGACGACTGCGCCTATCTCGGCGAGGATCCGGCGCGCTTCCTGCGGGCTACGCGCGAGGAGCATCTCGTCTGGGAGGAAACCTTCGAGTTGCGCGATGCGGCAGGCAACACCATCACCGGCACCGCCCGCTACAAGGTTACCGGCGCCGTCGAGATCGCCACGACATTGGTCGTCAGATATTGCGGGCCGCGCTTTGCCGACAGCGACGCGAGCTTCATGGTCAAGCCGGCCGCGTTGTCGGCGGAGTGGAAGGTCAATGTCTGGCCGCCCTCGCTGTCGGACCTGTGGAAGGGCCTGCCCGAGGACGAACGCAAGGGCTACGAATACAAGCCCGGGCGCTGAACGCCGCTCAGGCGTTGCCGATGAGCACGCCGGCCAGGAACACCAGCGTGCCGCCGAGCAGCACCTGCAGCGCGGCGCGCAGCCACGGCGTTTCCATGTAGCGGTTCTGGATCCAGGTGATGACGAACAGTTCCACCACCACGATCACCGCCGCGATCGTCGTGGCGGTCCAGAATTCCGGGATCAGGTAGGGCAGCGCATGGCCGAGCCCGCCGACGGCGGTCATGATGCCGGAGGCAAGCCCGCGCTTCAGCGGCGAGCCGCGCCCCGACAGCTTGCCGTCATCGTGCGCGGCCTCGGTGAAGCCCATGGAGATGCCGGCGCCGACCGACGCCGACAGGCCGACCAGGAAGGTGGTCCAGGTGTTCTGGGTGGCGAACGCGGTGGCGAAGATCGGCGCCAGCGTCGAGACCGATCCGTCCATCAGCCCGGCCAGTCCCGGCTGCACATAGGTCAGGATGAACTGCTTGCGCTCCGAGGCCGCCTCGGCGTCCTGGACGTGCTCGGGCGCGTGCGCCTGCTCCAGCGCCTCGGCCTTCCGCTCGTGGCCGATCTCGGCCAGCGCCAGTTCGCCGAGCAGCCTGCGGGTGTCGGCGTCGGAGGAGCGTTGCGCGGCGGCGACATAGAAGCGGTGGGCGCCGCGCTCCATCTCCGCGGCCATGGCGCGTACCTTGTCGACGCCGAGCGGGCGCACCAGCCAGTCGGGCTTGCGCTCGTAATAGCCGCGCACATGCTCGCGCCGGATCAGCGGGATGGTATCGCCGAAGCGGCGCTTGTGCGCCTCGATCAGCCGGTCGCGGTGGTCGTGTTCCTCGTGCGCCATGTCTTCGAAGATCTGCGCGGAGTCGGGGAAATCGGCGCGCAAGCCGTCGGCATAGGCCTTGTAGATGCGCGCATCGTCTTCCTCCGACGAGATCGCCAGCGCCAGGACCTCCTGCTCGGTGAGCGATTCGAACGGTCGGCGACCGCCGGTGAAGAAGCGCGAGAGCATGGCAAAGCCTCTTTGGAATGATTCCAGACTATGGTCGAAAGGGTAGGGACCTCGGCGGCGCCGGTCAATGCGGCGTGTCCATCAGCGCCTTCGGCCGCGCGAGATCGGCGGCCTTGAGCGGGCGACGAGGCGCGGGAACCCGCCCTGCCCGCCGGTCACGCGCCCGCATTCAATCGAGCGTGCGCCGGAAGCGCAACAGCGCCAGCCCGCCATAGACGAACACGAACAGCACGAGGATCGAGACCTCGAAGGTGATGGCCGGCCAGTCGGCGCCCTTCAGCATCACCGCGCGGATGACGCGCAGGAAATGGGTGAGCGGGAACATCTCGCCGACGATCTGGGCCCATCCGGGCATGCCGCGAAACGGAAACATGAAGCCCGACAGCATCAGCGACGGCAGGAAGAAGAAGAAGGTCAGCTGCATGGCCTGCATCTGCGTCTCCGACACGGTGGAGATGGTGTAGCCCAGCAGCACCAGCGCCAGCACGAAGATCAGGATGGAGACGAGCAGCAGGTCCATCGGGCCGACGAACGGCACCGAGAACAGCAGCTTCGAGGCGACCAGCACGACGACCACCTGCACCGCGCCGACGACGAGGTAGGGGATGACCTTGCCCAGCATGATCTCCATCGGCGTCGCCGGCATGGCGAGCAAATTCTCCATGGTGCCGCGCTCGGTCTCGCGGGTGAGCGCCATCGCCGTCATCATCACCATGGTCATCTGCAGGATGACACCGAGCAGGCCGGGAACGATGTTGTATTGCGAGACGCCTTCGGGGTTGTAGCGCCGGTGCACCACGACATCGAGCGTGGAGCGCCGCGTCGTCGCCTCGGCGCCGCGCTCGCGGTCGAGCGCGGAGGCGACCACCGACGACAGGGTCGAGA
>JBATNB010000495.1:0-7415 GCA_049290135.1 Rhizobiaceae bacterium | reverse complement strand
ACGCCGCCGCGCTCGAGGCGGCCGGCGGCTGCCAGGTCGCCCGCCAGTCGGCGCTGTCGCCCGACGTGCTGGCGCAATCGATCGTCGAGGCCATGGACAATCCGGATCGTCTGGCTGCCATGGCCGCGGCCGCGAAGCATACGGGGCGGCCGGATGCCGCGCGGTTGCTTGCCGACCTGACAGAAGCTATTGCGTCGGGCGAACGCGTCGTGGACTTCCGGAAGGGACTTGGCTCATGAAAATGCCGCCGAACATCGGGCTGGTGCACTTCATCGGCATTGGCGGCATCGGCATGAGCGGCATTGCCGAGGTGCTGCACAGTCTCGGCTACAAGGTGCAAGGTTCGGACCAGTCGGAAAGCGCCAACGTGCAGCGGCTGCGCGCCAAGGGCATTGCCTGCTTTGTCGGACATCGCGCGGAAAATCTCGGCGATGCCGAAGTCGTGGTCGTCTCGACGGCCATCCGCAAGAACAATCCCGAACTCATCGCCGCGCGCGACAAGCTGCTGCCGGTGGTGAGGCGGGCGGAAATGCTCGCCGAACTGATGCGCTTCCGCCAGGCCATCGCCATCGGCGGCACCCACGGCAAGACCACGACCACTTCGCTGGTAGCGACGCTGCTCGATGCCGGCGGCCTGGATCCGACCGTGGTCAATGGCGGCATCATCAACGCCTACGGGACCAATGCCCGCATGGGCGCCGGCGACTGGATGGTGGTGGAAGCCGACGAAAGCGACGGGACGTTTCTCAAGCTTCCCGCCGACGTCGCGGTGGTCACCAACATCGATCCCGAGCATCTCGATCACTACGGCACCTTCGACAAGGTTCGCGAGGCGTTTCACCAGTATGTGGAGAATGTCCCGTTCTACGGCTTCGCCGTGATGTGCATCGACCACGCCGAGGTGCAGGCGCTTGTCAGCCGCATCGAGGACCGGCGCGTCATCACCTACGGCGAAAATCCGCAGGCCGATGCGCGGTTCCTCAATGTGCGGCCGGACGGGGCGGGCTCTCGCTTCGAAGTGGTCATCCGCAATCGCAAGACCGGGGCGGAAACCTGGTTCGCCGACCTGATGATTCCGATGCCGGGGCGGCACAATGTGTCGAATGCCACCGCCGCGATCACGGTGGCCCATGAGCTTGGAATCGGAGTGGATGCGATCCGTCGCGGGCTGGGCGCGTTCGGTGGCGTGAAACGGCGCTTCACCGCGACCGGCACGTGGAACGACGTGCGCATCTTCGATGATTACGGCCATCACCCGGTGGAAATCCGCGCCGTGCTGAAGGCGGCGCGCGAATCGTGCGCCGGGCGCGTGATCGCCATCGCGCAACCGCACCGCTACACCCGCCTGCGCGATCTCTACGATGATTTTTCCGCCGCGTTCAACGATGCCGACACGGTTGCCATCGTACCGGTCTATCCGGCCGGCGAAGACCCGATCGAAGGCGTCAGTTCGGAGGCGCTGGTCGGACGCATCCGCGCCGGCGGCCATCGTGACGCGCGCGCCATCGACGGACCCGAGGCGATCGCGCCGATGGTGCGGGACCTGGCCCGCCCTGGCGATTTTGTCGTGTTCCTCGGTGCCGGCAACATCACGGCCTGGGCCTATGCGCTGCCGAAGGAACTCGGCGGGGAGGGCGCATGAGCGGCAATGGAAACGCGCTGCTGGCGCGGCTTGGCGATGTATCGGCGATCCGGGGCAAGCTGACGCCGGATGCCGAAATGGACAAGATCACCTGGTTCCGCGCCGGCGGTCTGGCCGATCTGCTGTTCCAGCCGGCGGACGAGGCCGATCTTTCCGCCTTCCTGGCGATGCTGCCCGTCGACGTGCCGGTCACCATCGTCGGCATCGGCTCCAACCTGCTGGTGCGCGATGGCGGGATCCCCGGCGTCGTCATCCGGCTGTCGGCCAAGGGGTTCGGCGACGCCGAGATCATCGGCGAGACGCGGATCCGCGCCGGCGCGGCGATTCCCGACAAGCGCGTGGCCGCGCTGGCACTCGAAGGCGGCATCGGCGGCTTCCATTTCTATCACGGGATTCCCGGCGCCATCGGCGGCGCGCTGCGCATGAATGCCGGGGCCAACGGCGTGGAAACGCGGGAACGTGTCGTGGAGGTGCGCGCGGTCGACCGCGCCGGCCGAATCCACGTCCTTTCGAATGCCGACATGGGCTATTCCTACCGGAACTCGTCCGCTCCGGCCGATCTGGTCTTCACTTCGGCCGTTCTGGAAGGCTACGGCGCCGACCGGGATGAAATCCGCCAAAAAATGGACGACGTGCAGAACCATCGCGAGACGGTCCAGCCGATTCGCGAGAAAACCGGCGGATCGACGTTCAAGAACCCGCCCGATGGCTCGGCGTGGAAGGAAATCGACGCGGCCGGCTGCCGCGGGCTGATGATCGGCGGCGCGCAGATGTCGCCGATGCACTGCAATTTCATGATCAACACCGGTTCGGCCTCCGGCCATGACCTGGAGGAACTGGGCGAAACGGTTCGCGCCCGCGTGCTGGTGCATTCCGGCATTCGTCTCGACTGGGAGATCAAGCGGCTCGGGCGGTTCCAGCCGGGCCGCGAAGTGCAGCCGTTCCTCGGCCGGTTGCTGTAGAGCACTTCCGGCGGATATCGGAGCCGTTTGACGGGACGGATTTTCCGGTCCGGCGGGGGAGAAGACCGCGGCGCGAAACGGAAGCATCGGGCGAGGATTTCGACGCTGCCAGGGCGGAAAAGATACCCGGGCCGATCCGCCAATTCCATGAAAACGATCAGGAAACTGCAATCCTCTGAGCGTGCTCCCTTGCGCGCCGGCTGTGTTGCGCGCCGTCTCGCGGTGCCGGCGCCGCATCGCCGCACGCGCCTAGCCGGCGCACAAGTGACCGTCGCTCAAACGATTCGATATCGGTGGAAATGCTCCAGGGCCGGGCGTTAACCGGGCAAGAGCGGCGAGCGTCGACAGGGTCGGGGTCGATGACATAGGTTGCCGGCCTCCTGGGAGACCGCTTCCTTGTCCCACTTCCCGACGGGCACCGATCAGACGTTTCGCGGCAATCTGCGCGCGACCCTGGTTCTGGGTGCTCCGCTTGCCGCCTCGCAACTGGCGCAACTGGCCATCAACACGACCGAGACGATCTATGTGGGCTGGCTCGGCGCACATGAACTGGCCGCGGCGGTATTGTCGACGCAGTTCCTGTTCATCGTGCTCATGCTGGGCTCGGGGTTCCTCTTCGCCATCCTGCCGATTGCCGCGCAAGCCGACGGGCGGGGCGACGAGACCGGCGCGGCCAACGCCACGCGCATGGGCCTGTGGTTCTCCGCCGCCTATGCCACGGCGGCGATGCCGTTGATGTGGCAGTGCGAGGCCATTCTGGTCGCGCTCGGGCAGGACCCGCAGGTCGCCGCGCTCGCCGGGTCCTTCATGAACATCCTGCAATGGTCGCTCTACCCGGCACTGGCGACCCTGGCGCTCCGGTCGTTCATGACGGCGTGCGGCACCGGCCGGATGATCCTGATCGCCACCGTGGCCGGCGTGGTTGCAAACGCGATCCTCGGCTACGCACTGGTGTTCGGCGCATGGGGGGCGCCGAAGCTCGGCCTGGCTGGCGCGGCGATCGCGGCGGTTTTGTCGTCGCTGGTGATCTTCTCGATCCTTGCCGGCGCGGTCGTCGCCCATCCGCGCATGCGAGCGTTTCGGCGCTGGTCCTGGCTCGCCACGCCCGACTGGCCGGCGCTGTCGGATCTCCTGCGGCTCGGCTGGCCAATCTCGGCGACGGTGATCGCGGAAGTCGGCCTGTTCGCGGCGGCATCGCTCCTCGTCGGCTGGGTCGGACCGGAGGCGCTCGCCGCGCACGGCATCGCGCTGCAACTGGCCTCCATCGCCTTCATGATCCCGCTTGGCCTGTCGCAGGCGGCCACGGTGCGGATCGGGGTCGCGGCCGGACGCAGAGACCAGCAGGCGCTGTCCGCCGTCTCCCGGGCGGCGATCGCGCTGGCGCTGATGTTTTCGGTCGTCTCGGTGATCGCGTTCGTGTTCCTGCCGGCGCCGCTGGTGGCCATCTTCCTGGACGAAGCCAATCCCGGGGCCGCCGACGTGGCCAGCCATGCAGTGACGCTGGTGGCGATCGCCGCCGGATTCCAGTTTTTCGACAGCCTGCAGGTGACCGCGATCGGCCTGCTGCGCGGCCTGCGCGACACCCGCATGCCGATGACGATCGCGGTCTTTGCCTATTGGCTTGTCGGCATGCCGCTCGCCTGGGTTCTCGGATTTCCCGCCGGTCTCGGTGCGCCGGGCATCTGGATCGGACTCGCGGCGGGCCTGGCCGTCGCGGCGCTGCTGCTGACCATCCGGCTGCGCGTTCTCATTGCCCGGTCGATGCGGAAATCGAATCAGGCGCATCCGTCGAGACTTGCCACGGACTCCAAGCTCTGATTCTGTCAATCCGTGTAATCCAGCTTTTGAGTCGGTGCGTTTGCGGCCAGGGCGTGTCGGTGTTTTGCCGCGCGCGGCTTTGCGCACATGCGGGGGAACAGCGCGAAGATGACTGCAACGAAGAAACACAGGCACGTGGCCGTACTCATGGGAGGATTCTCCTCCGAGCGGCCCGTCAGCCTGTCGTCCGGCAATGCCTGCGCCGATGCGCTCGAGGCGGAGGGCTACAGGGTCACGCGCGTCGATGTCGGCCGCGATGTCGCCGCGGTGCTCGCGGACCTGCGACCCGACGTCGCCTTCAACGCCCTGCACGGGCCATTCGGCGAGGATGGCACAATCCAGGGCATACTGGAGTATCTGGAGATCCCCTACACGCATTCCGGCGTGCTCGCTTCGGCACTGGCGATGGACAAGGATCGCGCCAAGGTCGTGGCCAGGGCAGCGGGAATTCCGGTTGCCGAATCGCTGGTGCGCGACCGCCACGAGATCGGGTCGAAGCACCCGATGAAGCCGCCCTATGTCATCAAGCCGGTGCGGGAGGGATCGAGTTTCGGCGTCGTCATCGTCAAGGAGGACCAGCCGCATGTGCCGCAGGTCGTGGCCTCAAGCGAGTGGCGTTATGGCGACCGGGTGATGATCGAGCGATTCGTTCACGGGCGCGAATTGACCTGCGCCGTGATGGGCAATGTGGCGCTTGGCGTCACCGAAATCATCCCGCAGGGGCACCAGTTCTACGACTATGATTCAAAGTACGTCGCCGGCGGGTCAATTCACGAATGCCCGGCAAAAATTTCACCGATTATTTACCAAAAGATACTGACATTGGCGCTCAAGGCGCACCAAGCGATCGGCTGCCGCGGCGTATCGCGTTCCGACTTCCGTTATGACGACCGCCATTCCGAGAATGGCGAGCTGATCTGGCTGGAAGTCAACACGCAGCCGGGCATGACCCCGACCTCTCTGGTGCCGGAGATCGCCCTGAACGCGGGACATGCGTTCGGCGAACTCCTGACATGGATGGTGGAGGACGCATCTTGCTTGCGTTGACGAGGAATGCACTGCCGGCCGGTCGCGACAGCGACGGCCTCGTGCTGCCGCGCGTTCTTCGCCGGCCGGTGCGCCTCGTCGAGCGTTTCGTCACCGGCGCGGTGGACGTACCGAAGCACGCCACGGCGACCGCCAATCTGACGCTTCTCGGTCTCGCGCTCGCCTATGGCATCTGGGCCGGCGGCCATGTCCCCGCGGTCGTCGAGGCCACGGCCAAGACCGCCGGGTTCGCGGTCCGCGAAGCGGTGATCCGCGGCAACAATCGCACTTCCGACGAAGCCATCGCCGCCGCCGCCGGTCTCCCGGGTGCACCGGCGCTGGTCGGTTTCGACGCCGATGCGGCACGCCAGCGCATCGCCGCGCTGCCCTGGGTGCAGTCGGCGTCGGTGCGCAAGGTCTATCCCGGCCAGCTCGTCATCGACGTTGCCGAACGCACACCCGCGGCGGTCTGGCAACATGAAGGCGACCTGACGCTTGTCGACCGCGATGGCATGGCGATTGCCTCGTTCGACGATCCCGACCTTGTGTCGCTGCCGCTGGTCATCGGCGTCGGCGCGAACGAGGCAGCCGGCGAGGCGCTCGACCTGATGGCCGCCGAGCCCGGGCTCGGCCGGCGCGCCAAGGCGTTCCTGCGGGTGGGCGAACGGCGCTGGGATGTCATCTTTGACAATGGCGTGACGGCGCGCCTGCCGGAAGCCGGCGCAACCGAGGCCTTCATCGAACTGGCCCGCCTCGAGGACGAAAACGGCGTGCTTGCCCGCGATATCCTGGCGGTCGATCTTCGCGTCGCCGACCGGATCGCGTTTCAATTGTCGGCCGATAGCGCCAAGGCGCGAGCCGAAGCCGTGAAGAACGCCATCGCCGCCCAGAAGAAGGGGCGGCGCACATGAACTGGCTGGCCAGCAAGGGACAGGACGCCGGCGCCAAGGGTGGCATGCTGACGGTGCTTGATCTTGGATCATCCAAGGTCACGTGCTTCATCGCGCGACTGAAGCCGCGCGAGGAAAGCCATTTCCTGCGCGGGCGAACGCACCAGGCCCAGATCGTCGGCATCGGCCACCAGAAGAGCCGCGGCGTCAAGTCGGGCGTGATCATCGACCTTGACGAGGCCGAGCAGGCCATCCGCGTGGCGGTCGACGCGGCGGAGCGCATGGCCGGATTCACCGCGGCATCCATCGCGGTCAACCTGTCTTCGGGCCGCCTGAAGAGCGAGATCATGCACGCCAGCATTCCGCTCGGCGGTTCGGTGGTGGCGGCATCGGACGTTCGCCGCGTGCTGTCGGCCGGGGCGCTCAAGGCGCGCGACGCGGAACGGCAGGTGCTGCATTCGCTTCCGGTGGGCTATGCGCTCGACCAGGAACGCACCATCGCCGATCCCGCCGGCATGATGGGCGAGACGCTCGGCGTCGACATGCATGTCGTCACCAGCGACGCCGCGCCGCGTCGCAATCTCGAACTGTGCATCAACCGGGCGCACCTTTCGGTCGAGCATCTTGTCGCCTCGCCCTATGCCGCCGGCCTGGCGGCGCTCGTCGACGACGAGGCGGAACTGGGCGCGGCCTGCATCGACTTCGGCGGCGGCACCACGTCCATTTCGGTGTTTTCCGGCGGCAAGTTCATTCACGCCGATTCCATTCCCGTCGGCGGCAATCACATCACGCTCGACATTGCGCGCGGCCTGTCCACCGGCATTGACGACGCCGAGCGGCTCAAGGTGATGCATGGCTCGGCGCTGCCCGGCGCGGACGACGACCGCGATATCGTTTCGGTGGCGCCGCTTGGCGAAGACGCCGACGCGCCTTCGGTCCACGCGCCGCGCGCGGTCATGAACCGCATCGTTCGCGCCCGCGTCGAGGAAACGCTCGAACTGGTGCGCGACCGGCTGAACAAGTCCGGCATGGGCCAGGTCGTCGGCAAGCGCGTGGTGCTGACCGGCGGCGCCAGCC
>JBATNB010000494.1:0-3297 GCA_049290135.1 Rhizobiaceae bacterium | reverse complement strand
GGGCGACACCGCGCGCGCCGCGCTCGACGCCAACAATGCCGCGATGGCGGAGGTGATCGCCGCGCTCAAGGCGGAGGGCATCGAAGCCCGCGACCTGCAGACCTCGAACTTCAACATCAATCCGCGCTGGTACTACCCGCAGAACCCGGACGGCTCGCCGACCCAGGAACAGCCGCGCATCGTCGGCTACGATGTCTTCAACGGCCTGACGGTTCGCGTGCGCGATCTTGCCCGGCTCGGCGCCATCCTCGACCGCTCCGTGACCCTCGGGGTGAACCAGGGCGGGCAGGTGTCGTTCACCAACGACAATCCGGCCGCCGTGCTGAAGGAGGCGCGCAAGGCCGCCGTCGCCGACGCGCTCGACAAGGCCCGGACGCTGGCCGAGGCCGCCGGTGTCGGCGTCGGCCGCATCCTGGAGATGTCGGAAACCAATTTCATGCCGCAGCCGGTGCCGATGATGGAGGCCAAGATGGCGATGGCCCGCGACGCCGCGCCGGTGCCGATCGAGGCCGGCGAGAATGTCTGGCGGGTCAACGTCACGGTGACGTTCGAAATCAGCCAATAAGAAAAAGCCCTCGCGGAAGGGGAGCGCGAGGGCTTTTCCTGGGTGCGCCCGTCCCGACAGGGGGATGGAGCGGGCGCGACCGGTTCTCAGCGGGACACGAGCGGGCATCCCGGCGAACGGGCGAACACCAGATCGCGCCAGTGGCCGTTCTTCTTGCCGGTGACGCCGATCACGTGCCGGTTGGCGAACTCGACCTGCACACGGCGCAGGCCGTAGCGCGAGCTGGCCTTCCACACCGCGTCGTCGACGCTGCAGCGGGCGACCTTCACGAACGACCGCTCGGTGCGGAAGATGATGACCGGGCCATGATGGCGATCGCCATGACGGCGGTGTTCGAAATCGTCGAAGGCGCCGCCATGGTTGCCGTCGAACGGCCGCGGCAGCTTCTTCTTGCGCCACATGTCGTCGGTGTCGACGATGACCTTCGGCTGTTTCCAGCCGTCGCCCGGATTGGCGGACGCAACGGTGGCGAAGGACGTGGCGGCGATGATCCCGGCGAGGCCGGCGGCGGCGATCTTGAGGGTGTTGTTCATTGTGTGTCTCCTGGTGGCGCGGGGCAATCGTCCCTTGCTGCATCGGTATTTCGCACGCCCGACCTGAACGCGCCGGGAAGTGTCCGTTCATCTCCCGTTCATGTTCGCGCCGCGTTTCACGGCTCCTCCGGCAGCATGTGGACGAAATAGTCCTCGTCGCTGGCCATCGCGTCCTCGCACGCCGTCACGGTGCCGCGCACCGATGCGCCGGCCTCATGCACGCTGTCGGCCCGCCCGCTCACCAGCGGATGCCAGGCGTAGAGGTCCCGCCCCTCAAGCACCAGGCGGTAGGCGCAGGTGCGCGGCAGCCAGGCGATGGTACGCACATTGGTCGGCGTCAGCAGCACGCAGTCGGCGACCTTTTCGGACCGGTGCGCATAATCGCGGCAGCGGCAGGTCTGCGTATCGAACAGCCGGCAATACACGCTGGTCCAGTAGATTTCGCCCGAATCCTCGTCCTCGAGCTTGGACAGGCAGCACTTGCCGCAGCCGTCGCACAGCGATTCCCATTCCGCCGGCGACATGTCCTCGAGCGCCTTGGCTTTCCAGAACGGCACGCCGGCGCTCATTCGGGCATCCGCATCAACCGGGTGTCGGTCTGCGAGAACACCGCGTCCGGCACGAAGAAATCCGCCGCGAGCGGGCCGTCGGCCCCGGGGGCATAGGCGGAGAAGTCGGTCATCCCCGCTTCCCGCAACACCAGTTCGTCGATGAAGAAATTGCCGGTGCAGGTCCTGGACGGCCGCGTCAGGATGGCGTGCGCGGCGTCGGCCATGATCGCGGGAAGGCGCGAGACCCGCGCCATCGCCGCGCCGCCGAGCAGGTTGCGCACGGCCGCGGTATCGATGGCCGTCAGCGGCCACAGCGAATTGAACGCCACGCCCTTGCCGGCGAATTCCGCCGCCATGCCGAGCGTCACCATCGACATGCCGTACTTGGCCATCGAATAGGCCACATGGCCCTTGAACCATTTGGGCTGCATGTCGAGCGGCGGCGACAAGGTCAGCACATGCGGGTTCCGCGCCTCCATCAGCAACGGCAGGGCCTGCCGCGACACCATGAACGTGCCGCGCGCATTGATGCCGTTCATCAGGTCGTAGCGCTTCATGTCGGTGGCCAGCGTGCCGGTCAGCTGGATGGCGCTGGCATTGTTGATCACGATGTCGATGCCGCCGAACCGCTCCACCGTCCGGCCGATGGCGGCGGCGACCTGGTCCTCGTCGCGGATGTCGCAGACCACCGGCAGGGCCTGGCCGCCGGCGGCGCGAATCTCCTCCGCCGCGGTGTGGATCGTGCCGGGGAGCTTGGGATGCGGCTCGGAGGTCTTGGCCGCGATCGTCACGTTGGCGCCGTCGCGCGCGGCGCGAACGGCGATGGCCAGCCCGATCCCGCGCGAGCCTCCCGTGATGAACAGCGTCTTTCCCGCAAGGCTCATGGCGCAGGCACTCCCGTTGGCTTCCCGTCCAACGGTGAAGCACAGGCGGCCTTGCCGGCGCAAGCGGCAGGATTCGCGCCAGGCCCCTTGATCGGAATCATGGCCTCGGGCAGCGTCGCGCGCTATCGGCGACAACAACGCTCGAGGGAGGAATCATGGCGGCGATTACAGGCGCAACGCCCCTGGCGGCGATCGACGCCGCGGTGTTCGACACCGAGACCACGGGGCTGGACACGACGAAAGCGCGTCTTGTCGAAATCGCCGCTGTCCGCATCAATGGCGGCGCGGTGAGCGGCGAGACCTTCACGCAACTCGTCAACCCCGGTTCGCCGATTCCGCCGGCGTCCACCGCCATTCATCACATCGACGATGCGATGGTGGCCGAGGCCCCCGCCTTTCCCGCCGCGCTTGCCACCTTCACCGTGTTCACGCGCGGCCGGGTGCTTGTCGGCCACTCCATCGGCTTCGATTTCGCCGTGATGGCGCGCGAGGCCGAGCGCTACGGCATGAAATACGCCAAGCCGCGCGCCCTGTGCATCCGCATGCTCGGCCAGGTCGCCAACCCGAACCTGCCGGACCATTCGCTCGACATGCTGGCCAACTGGCTCGGCGTGACCATCGAGGACCGGCATCGCGCGCTCGGCGATTCGATCGCCACGGCGCGGGTCTTCGACGCCATGCTGGCGCCGCTGGCCAAGCGCGGCATCCGCACCCTTGCCGAGGCCGAGCGCGCCTCGGTGGCGCTGTCGCAGGAACTGGAGCGC
>JBATNB010000493.1:0-1635 GCA_049290135.1 Rhizobiaceae bacterium | reverse complement strand
GGTCTTGCCCGCGTGAGCGGTCGAGAAGGGGAGCAGCAGCAGCAGCGCGATTGCCGCCGGCCAGTTGAGCGCGAAGTTCGGAAATCTCATGGGCGCCGGCGGGCCGCGAACTCCACCAGTTCGATCCTGCCCGCCGGCTTCCACCCCTTCTGGCGGTGCTCGGCGATCACGTTGGTGAAAATCCCGCCGCGGACGTTAAAGCGCGCGGTGAGGCGCATGAAGCGCGGCTTGATCGCCTGGGCCAGGTCATCGAGGATGCGGTTGGTGACATCCTCGTGGAAATGCCCCTCGTCGCGAAAGCTCCAGACATAAAGTTTCAGGCTTTTCAGCTCGACGCAGAGCTTGTCGGCGATGTAGTCCAGCGTGAGTACGGCGAAATCCGGCTGTCCGGTCTTGGGACAAAGGCAGGTGAATTCGGGGATCTCCATGTGGATCTGGTAATCCCGGTGCGGCGCGGGGTTGGGGAAGGTCTCCAGCGCCTTGGCGCGGGTTTGGATTGCCGGCTTTGCCATGCTGTATGGATGGGGGTAAGGGGGTCGGGACAGATTATAATGGCGCGGCCTCAAGGTTTCACCCTTGCCATCCTCTTTCCGGTTCATCCCCAGTGCGTTTAAACAAGCTGAAACTTGCCGGCTTCAAGTCGTTTGTCGAGCCCACGACGGTGCTGTTTCCCGGCCAACTCGCGGGCGTGGTCGGGCCCAACGGTTGTGGCAAGTCGAACATCATCGATGCGGTGCGCTGGGTGCTGGGCGAATCCAAGGCCTCCGAGCTGCGCGGCGAATCGATCCAGGACGTGATTTTCAAGGGTTCCGGCAACCGCAAGGAGCTCAGCCGCGCCAGCGTCGAGCTGTTCTTCGACAACGCCGAGGGCCGCGCCGCCGGGCAATGGAGCCAGTACGGCGAAATCACGGTCAAGCGCGTACTCGACCGCGAGGGCAACTCAAACTACTACATCAACAACCTGCACGTCCGGCGGCGCGACGTGATCGATCTGTTCCTCGGCACCGGGCTCGGCCCGCGCGCCTACGCCATCATCGGCCAGGGCATGATCTCGCGGATTGTCGAGGCCAAGCCCGACGAGTTGCGCTTTTATCTCGAAGAAGCGGCCGGCGTCACCAAGTACAAGGAGCGCCGCAGGGAAACCGGGCACCGCCTCGAAGACGCGCGCGAGAACATCGCCCGCGTCGATGACATCCGCAACGAGCTGGAAACGCAGGTCATTCACTTGCAGGCCCAGGCAGTCGCGGCGCGGCAGTATCGCGACCTGCATCAGCAGGTGTCGCGCAAGCAGACCCTGCTGTGGCTGAAGAAGCGCAACGATGCGCGGCACGACAGCCAGCGGCTGGCGCGCCAGGTCGAGGAAGCAGTCAATCGCGTCGAGGCCGAAACTGCGGCTTTGCGCGAGACCGAGAACCGCCTGTCGGACACGCGGGAGAACCTGACCCGGGTCGAGGACATCCTGCGCGAGCTCAACGCCAATCTGGACAAGCTCGAAAAGCAGGCCGCGGTGGCTCAGCGTTTCAACGCCTTGCAGGCCGACGTCACGCTGAAACAGAACCAGTTGTGGTTCCTGCGCCGCGCCGAGAGCGAGGCGGACCAGTTGCGCGTGCGGGCCGAGGCCGACAAGGCGGTCAA
>JBATNB010000492.1:0-4275 GCA_049290135.1 Rhizobiaceae bacterium | reverse complement strand
TTGCAGGACGGGCAGGTGCGCTCGACCGCGAAGAACCCGGAGGCCTGGCGCACGCGCCCCGAACCGCCGCACATGGCGCAGGCCTGCGGCTTGGTGCCGGGCTTGGCGCCGGATCCCGAACAGGTCTCGCAGGCGATCGTCGTCGGTACGCGGATCTGCGCCGTCTTGCCCTGGAAGGCCTCCTCGAGCGTGATTTCCATGTTGTAGCGCAGGTCGCCGCCGCGCTCGCGCCCGTTCGGATTGCGGCGCTGCCGGCCGCCCATCATGTCGCCGAACAGGTCCTCGAAAATGTCGGCGAAACCGCCGGCGCCGCCGAAGCCGGAGAACCCGCCGCCCGGCCCGCCGCCGCCATTCTCGAACGCGGCATGACCGAAACGGTCGTAGGCGGCGCGCTTCTGCGGATCGGACAGGACCTGATAGGCCTCGTTGAGTTCCTTGAACTTCTTCTCGGCTTCCGGATTGTCGGGGTGGCGGTCGGGGTGGCACGCCATGGCGCTCTTGCGGAAGGCGCTCTTCAGCGCCGCCTCGTCCGCCTTGCGGTCCACACCGAGCGTTTCGTAATAATCAGCCTTGGCCATTTACCCGGCGCCCTGGATCGTTTCGGGCATCGCCCGCTTCATGAATTCGTCAAACAGCGGCACAGTGAACGCCATGTCGCCATGCGCAGGGGAGTAGATCATTCCCTTGCGGATCAGGGCATTGCGCACCGGCCCGAGCGAGGTGACCTTCACGCCGAGCCGCTCGGCGACATCGCCCGAACGCTGCTTCCCCGGACCGAGGGCCGCGAGCGCGCGCATATAACGCTTTTCGGAGGGCGTGCATCTGTCGAACCGGACCTTGAAGAAGCTCTGATCGAGTTCCCTCACGGCATGCATAGTCGCCTGTCCGATATCGTCAGCGGTGATTGGACTGGCATCCGCGGCATTCCAGGCTTCGTACCCCCATTGCTGCAGGAAATAGGGATAGCGTTTGGTGACGGAGAGTATCTCGGCCAGGGCATCGGCCGCGAACAGGACGCCTGCCGATCTGGCCGGCCCCTCGATCGCCTTTCCGGCGGAAGCCTCGTCGAGAGCCCCCACTTCCGGGAAGCGGAACAGGCGCTCGGCGTAGGACTTCGAGTTGCCCGCCAACGCCAGCGTCTGCGGCAGTCCGGCGGCGATCATGGCGAAGGGGAGCTGCCTTTGGCTGATCCTGTGCATGCCCATGATCAGCGCGCTGAACTCCTTTGGTTCCAGATACTGGATTTCGTCGACGAGCAGGAGCAGGGGCCGTTCCGCCGCCTTTGCCGCTTCCCCGACGACTTCGAACAGCCGCGGCAGATCGGCTTCGAGATCGCCGCTGTCGGCGACTCCGATCTCGGGGTCGACGCCGAGGCCGAATGTCACGCCTTCGATGGTGACGCTGAGCGAGGAAACGAAGCTCTTGAGCACACGCAATCCGCGAGCCGCCATCATACGGGCTTTTTCGACCGCGCTCATCGCAAAGAGCATTTCGCGCAGCGGCGGCGTGATCATTTCGGCCAGCCGCTTGCCTTCGTGCGCTTCGATGAAGACGACCGCGAAACCGCTATCCTCCGCGATGCGGCGGACTTCCGAAAGCAGGACTGTTTTGCCGACGCCGCGCAAACCGATCAGAATCATGCTTTGCGTCGGCCGGATCGCTTTCGTGCGCCCGAGAATCGTCCTGGCGTCCGCAAGCAGTGTTTCGCGCCCGGCCAACTCCGGAGGCGGGCTGCCCGCGCCCGGCGCGAAAGGGTTGCGGATGGGATCCATATAGGGAGTTTATCCTTTTATAGCGATAAAGCCGTATAAGTGCATAAACTCGCCATAACAAGCTCAAAGGCGGACGGCCGCGGCCGTCCGCCAGAAAAGAGCAGCCTACGCGCTCTTCTTCTTGCCGTCCTCGTCGAGCTCCTCGAAGTCGGCGTCGACCACGTCGCCGTCGGCCTTGGCTTCCCCGCCGGCCGACTCATCGGCCTGCGCGGCCTCGTACATGGCCTGGCCGAGCTTCATGGAGGCTTCGGCGAGCTTGTCGGTCTTCTCCTTGATCGCCTCGGCGTCCTCGCCCTCGATCGCCGTTTTCAGGGCGGCGATGGCATCGGCGATGGCGGCGCGGTCGGCTTCGCTGACCTTCTCGCCATACTCCTTCAGCGACTTCTCCGAGGAGTGGACGAGCGCCTCGCCCTGGTTGCGGGCTTCCACGACCGCGCGACGCTTCTTGTCGTCCTCGGCGTGGCTCTCGGCGTCCTTGACCATCTTCTCGATGTCGGCGTCGGACAGGCCGCCGGAGGCCTGGATGCGGATCTGCTGCTCCTTGCCGGTGCCCTTGTCCTTGGCCGAGACCTGGACGATGCCGTTGGCATCGATGTCGAAGGTCACCTCGATCTGCGGCACGCCGCGCGGCGCCGGCGGGATGCCGAGCAGGTCGAACTGGCCGAGCAGCTTGTTGTCGGCCGCCATCTCGCGCTCGCCCTGGAAGACCCGGATCGTCACCGCCTGCTGATTGTCGTCGGCGGTGGAGAACACCTGGCTCTTCTTGGTCGGGATGGTGGTGTTGCGCTCGATGAGGCGGGTAAACACGCCGCCGAGCGTCTCGATGCCGAGCGACAGCGGCGTGACGTCGAGCAGAAGCACGTCCTTGACGTCGCCCTGCAGCACGCCGGCCTGGATGGCGGCGCCGATGGCGACAACCTCGTCCGGATTGACGCCCTTGTGCGGCTCCTTGCCGAAGAACGCCTTCACCACTTCCTGGATCTTCGGCATGCGGGTCATGCCGCCGACGAGCACGACCTCGTCGATTTCGCCCGGCTTCATGCCGGCGTCCTTGAGCGCCGCCTTGCACGGCTCGATCGTGCGCTGGACGAGATCGTCGACCAGGCTCTCGAACTTGGCGCGGGTCAGCTTCATCGTCAGGTGCTTCGGCCCGGAGGCGTCGGCGGTGATGAAGGGCAGGTTGATCTCGGTCTGCGAGGCCGACGACAGCTCGATCTTGGCCTTTTCGGCCGCTTCCTTGAGGCGCTGCAGCGCCAGCTTGTCGCCGCGCAGGTCGATGCCCTGGTCCTTCTTGAACTCGTCGGCAAGATAGCTGACGAGGCGCATGTCGAAATCCTCGCCGCCGAGGAAGGTGTCGCCATTGGTCGACTTCACCTCGAACACGCCGTCGCCGATCTCGAGCACGGAAATGTCGAAGGTACCGCCGCCGAGGTCATAGACCGCGATGGTTTTGCCTTCCTTGCGGTCAAGCCCGTAGGCGAGCGCGGCCGCGGTCGGCTCGTTGATGATGCGCAAAACGTCGAGGCCTGCAATGCGGCCGGCGTCCTTGGTGGCCTGACGCTGGGCGTCGTTGAAATAGGCAGGAACGGTGATGACGGCCTTCTCGACCTTCTCGCCGAGATAGGCTTCCGCCGTCTCCTTCATCTTCTGCAGGATCATGGCGGAAACCTGCGAGGGCGAATATTTCGATCCGCTCGCCTCGACCCAGGCATCGCCATTGCCGCCGGCGACGATCCTGTAGGGAACGAGCTTCTTGTCCTTCTCCACCATCGGATCGTCGTAGCGGCGGCCGATGAGGCGCTTGACGGCGAACAGCGTGCCTTCCGGATTGGTGACCGCCTGGCGCTTGGCCGGCTGGCCGACCAGGCGCTCGCCTTCGCCGGAGAAGGCGACGATGGAGGGCGTCGTGCGCGCGCCTTCGGAATTCTCGATGACCTTGGCGTCCTTGCCGTCCATGACGGCGACGCAGGAGTTGGTCGTACCCAGATCGATGCCAATGACCTTGGCCATGATGTCGTCTCCTTTTGGCGGCCCGCCCGAACCCTCACCGAGGCGTTTGTTGGGCGGCCCCTGAACTCACCTTTCCCGAACGTTTCCGGCGTTTTGTCCGGTCCCGCGCGGGGTCGCGGCGTATATAAGAACGGTGCTTTTGCCATGCAAGCGCGACGGGCGCCGATCGCCCCCCTGGCAAATGGCCGGCGATGGGCCATATTGACGCCATGTCCACGACCCTCGACCTCGTCGAACAGCGCCGGCACGTCTGGCTGAACACCGTGCACACCTGGCTTCTGGCCGGTGGCAGCCTGGCGCTGCTGGCGCTGACGGCCTGGGCCTTCGGCGGACTGACGGGCCTGCTCTGGGCGACCGCGTTCGGCATCGTCGCCATGGCGATGGCGCTGCGGGTCAGCCCGCGCATGGTGCTCAACATGTACAAGGCGCGCCCGGTCAGCCGCGCGGAGTTTCCCGCCGGGCTGCGGCTGGTGGAGGAGCTGGCGCGCCGGGC
>JBATNB010000491.1:0-8300 GCA_049290135.1 Rhizobiaceae bacterium | reverse complement strand
CTGCGAAACCGCCGTCACCCACAGGCGACCCGGATCGCCGGCGCGCGCGCGCGCCATCGCCTCGGCGTTGGTCGATACGACATCGGCGAGTGCGACGTGTCGCCAGCCTTCGGGCCATGGTGCGGGGCGCGCGGCGTTCTCCAAGTCAGAAGAAGCTCGCCGCGGCCGCTTCCGCGGCGCGTGAGACCGGCCCGCCGATCAGCATGTAGAACAGGATGAACACGCCCGAGACGCCAAGCACGGCGGCAAGCGTCGGCCCCATCGGCACGAACGCGCCCTTCGGCTCGTCGAACCACATGATCTTGATGACGCGCAGATAGTAGAATGCCCCGACCACCGAGGCGAGGACGCCGATCACGGCCAGCGGGTAGAGCCCGGCTTCGACGGCGGCCAGGAACACGTACCATTTGGCAAAGAACCCGGCGAGCGGCGGAATGCCGGCGAGCGAGAACATCAGCAGCGTCAGCACCGAGGCCATCAACGGATTGGTGCTCGCCGCGCCGGCCAGGTCGGCGATGCCTTCCACCCTGCCCTCCTTGCGCTTCATGGCGAGGATGAAGGCGAAGGTGCCGAGCGTCATGACCAGGTAGATGAACATGTAGATGACGACGCCGCGCACGCCGGCGGCGGTCCCGGCGGCCAGCCCGACCAGCGCGAAGCCCATATGGCCGATGGAGGAATAGGCCATCAGGCGCTTGATGTTGGTCTGGCCGATGGCGCCAAATGCGCCCAGCGCCATCGAGGCGATGGCGACGAACGACAGGATCTGGCGCCAGTCGGCGGAAATCGGCGCGAACGCGCCATGGGTCACGCGCACGATGAGCGCCATCGCGGCCATTTTCGGCGCCGCGGCGAAGAAGGCGGTGATCGGCGTCGGCGCGCCCTCGTAGACGTCCGGCGTCCACATGTGGAACGGCACGGCGGAGATCTTGAACGCCAGGCCGGCCAGGATGAACACCAGGCCGAAGACGAGGCCGAGCGAACGCCCGCCATCGGCGAGCGCGGCGGCGATGGTGGCAAAATCGACCGATCCGGTGAAGCCGTAGACCAGGGTGATGCCGTAGAGCAGCATGCCGGAGGACAGCGCCCCGAGGACGAAGTATTTCAGGCCCGCCTCGGTCGAACGCGCATTGTCGCGGTTGGACGCGGCCAGGACGTAGAGCGCCAGCGACTGCAGTTCGAGGCCGAGATAGAGCGCCAGCAGGTTGGAGGCCGACACCATCAGCATCATGCCGGCGGTCGACAGCAGCACCAGGATCGGGAACTCGAAGCGTTCGAAACGCTCCTCGCGCATGAAATCGCCCGACATGGCGAGCGTGACCACCGATCCGGCAATGACCAGCACCTTCATCAGGCGGGCGAACGGGTCGAGCACGAAGGCGCCGTCGAACGCCGCGCCGCCCTCAATCATACGCGCCAGCACCACTCCGGCGGCAATGAGCACGAACCCGGAGAGGATGGTGACAAGGCGGACCGACCGCTCGCCCATGAACACGCCGATCATCAGCAGCGCGAGCGCGCCGATGACGATGACGAGTTCGGGCAGTGCGAGAGCGAGACTTGCGCTGAGTTCGGGCGTCATGATCGGCTCCGCGCGTTCAGTTCGCCACGGCGGTCTGGACCGCCTGCAGCGAAACAGTGACATTGTTGATGAGCGCTTCGACCGACTTGGCCGTCGCGTCGAAGATCGGCGCCGGATAGACGCCGTAGAAGATGGTCAGCGCAAGCAGCGGCCAGAGCGTCAGCTTCTCGCGCGTCGTCAGGTCGCCGAGCGCTTTCAGCGCGTCCTTCTCCAGCACCCCGAACACCACCCGGCGGTAGAGCCACAGCGCATAGGCGGCCGACAGGATCACTCCGGTGGTGGCGATCATCGCCACCCAGGTGTTGACCTGGAAGACGCCAAGCAGCGTCAGGAACTCGCCGATGAACCCGGAGGTGCCGGGCAACCCGACATTGGCCATGGTGAAGATCAGGAAGGCGACGGCATATTTCGGCATGTTGTTGACGAGACCGCCATAGGCATCGATCTCGCGCGTGTGCATGCGGTCATAGACGACGCCGACGCACAGGAAGAGCGCGCCTGAAACCAGCCCGTGCGACAGCATCTGGAACAGCGCGCCCTGCACGCCGTTCTGGTTGAGCGCGAAAATGCCCATGGTCACGTAGCCCATGTGGGCGACCGACGAATAGGCGATCAGCTTCTTCATGTCCTCCTGCATCAGCGCCACCAGCGAGGTGTAGACGATGGCGATGACGGAGAGCGCGAACACGAAGGAGGCGAAATCGGCCGAGGCGACCGGGAACATGGGCAGCGAGAAGCGCAGGAAGCCGTAGCCCCCCATCTTCAGCAGGATCGCCGCCAGGATCACCGAGCCGGCGGTCGGCGCCTCGACATGCGCGTCGGGCAGCCAGGTGTGCACCGGCCACATCGGCATCTTCACCGCGAACGAGGCAAAGAACGCCACCCATAGCCATTTCTGCATGTCCACGGGGAACTGGTGCGTCATCAAGGTCGGGATGTCGGTGGTGCCGGCGTTCACATACATCGCCATCACCGCGATCAGCATCAGCACCGAGCCGGCGAGCGTGAAGAGGAAGAACTTGAACGAGGCATAGACCCGGCGCTTGCCGCCCCACACGCCGATGATGATGAACATCGGGATGAGGCCGGCCTCGAAGAAGACGTAGAACAGGAACAGGTCCAGCGCGCAGAACACGCCGATCATCAGCGTTTCCAGCACCAGGAAGGCGATCATGTAGTCCTTGACGCGCTTTTCGACGCCGAAGCTGGCCAGGATCGCGATCGGCATCAGGAAGGTGGTCAGGATGACGAACAGCATGGAGATGCCATCGACGCCCATGTGGTAGGCAATGCCGCCGCCGAGCCATTCCACCTTCTCGACCATCTGGAAGCCGGGATCGCCATTGTCGAAACCGATCCAGATCAGCGCCGAGACCGCGAAGGTGACGAGCGTGGTCCACAGCGCGATCATGCGGATGTTCCTGACCGCCGCATCCGAGCCGTCGCGGATGAGGAGGATCAGCGCCGCGCCGACCAGCGGCAGGAAGGTGACCGTGGAAAGGATGGGCCAGTCGGTCATGGTCAATTGCTCCCGAGCATCACCCAGGTGACCAGTGCGGCGACCCCGATGAGCATGGCGAAGGCGTAGGTTGTGATGTAGCCCGACTGCAGCCTGGCGATCCGTCCGGTGATGTCGAGCACGCGCGCCGACACGCCGTCGGGACCGAAGCCGTCGATCAGCCAGCCGTCGCCGCGCTTCCACAGGAAGCGGCCGAGCCACTTGGCCGGACGGACGAAGATCAGGTCATAAAGCTCGTCGAAATACCATTTGTTGAGCAGGAACGCGTAGAGGCCGCGATGGTCGGCGGCTAGCTGCTTCGGGGTTTCTGGCGAGCGGATGTAGAAATACCACGCCGTGACGAAGCCGATCAGCATGGCGGCAAACGGCGATGCCTTCACCCAGAACGGCGCATCGTGGATGTCGTGCAGGATATGGTTGTCCGCCCCGGTGAAGAGCGCGGTCTTCCAGAATTCGCCATAGCCCTCGCCGATGAACACGCCATGGAAGATGAGGCCGGCGAACAGGGCGCCGAGGGCCAGCACGCCGAGCGGGGCGAGCATGACCAGCGGGCTCTCGTGCACATGGTGCATGACCTCGTGGCTGGCGCGCGGCGTGCCGTGGAAGGTCATGAACACCAGCCGCCAGGAATAGAAGCTGGTGAACACGGCGGCCAGCACCAGGAGCCCGAAGGCGATGCCGGCGGCGGCGCTGTGGCTCATGAAGGCGCTTTCGACGATGGCGTCCTTGGAGAAGAAGCCCGCCGTGCCGAGGATGGTGCCGGGGATGCCGAGGCCGGTCAGCGCCAGCGTGCCGATCATCATCATCCAGTAGGTGGCCGGGATGTGGCTGCGCAGCCCGCCCATGTTGCGCATGTCCTGCTCGTCCGACACGGCATGGATGACCGAACCGGCGCCCAGGAACAGCAGCGCCTTGAAGAAGGCATGCGTGAACAGGTGGAAGATCGCCGCGCCATAGGCGCCGAGGCCGAGCGCCACGAACATGTAGCCGAGCTGCGAGCAGGTCGAGTAGGCGATGACGCGCTTGATGTCGTTCTGCACCAGGCCGACGGTGGCGGCGAAGAACGCGGTGAACGCGCCGACGATGGTGACCACGAGCAGCGCGGTGTGCGACAGTTCGAACAGCGGCGACAGGCGGGCGACCATGAACACGCCGGCCGTCACCATCGTGGCGGCATGGATGAGCGCCGACACCGGGGTCGGGCCTTCCATGGCGTCCGGCAGCCAGGTGTGCAGCGGCACCTGCGCGCTCTTGCCCATCGCGCCCATGAACAGCAGCAGGCAGACGACGGTGATGGCGGCCTGCTTGTCGAGCGACCAGCCAAGGAAGGTCCAGACCGTTTCGCCGCCCCCGGCGGCGTGTTCGCCGGCCGGCAGCCAGTTCGCCGCGCCGGCGAAGATGGTGTCGAACGAGATCGAGCCGAACAGCACGAAGACGCCGAAGATGCCGAGCGCGAACCCGAAATCGCCGATGCGGTTGACGACGAAGGCCTTGATGGCGGCGGCGTTGGCCGACGGCTTCTTGTACCAGAACCCGATCAGCAGGTAGGAGGCGAGCCCCACCCCTTCCCAGCCGAAGAACATCTGCACGAGGTTGTCGGAGGTCACCAGCATCAGCATGGCGAAGGTGAACAGCGACAGGTAGGCGAAGAAGCGCGGCCGGTGCGGATCGTGGTGCATGTAGCCGATCGAATAGATGTGCACGAGCGACGACACGGTGTTGACGACGACGAGCATGACGACGGTCAGCGTGTCGACGCGCAGCGCCCAGTCCACCGACAGCGTGCCGGACTGGATGAAGCGCAGCACCGGCACGGTGAAGGCCGTGGCTTGCGCCGACCAGCCGAAGGACAGGAACGCGATCCACGACAGCACCGCGGCGACCACCATCAGCCCGGAGGTCACATATTCGGACGCCTTCGCACCGATCGAACGGCCGAACAGGCCGGCAATCAGGAAGCCGATCAGGGGGAGGAATACGATGGCCTGATACATGGTCCGGCTCAGCCCTTCATCATGTTGGCGTCCTCGACGTCGATCGAGCCGCGGGCGCGGAAGAAGACGACGAGGATGGCGAGGCCGATGGCGGCCTCGGCGGCGGCGACCGTCAGCACGAACAGCGCGAACACCTGCCCGACGAGGTCGCCCAGAGCGGCGGAAAAGGCGACGAAGTTGATGTTGACGGCCAGAAGGATGAGCTCGACCGACATCAGGATGACGATGACGTTCCTGCGGTTCAGGACGATGCCGAACACGCCGAGCGCGAACAGGATCGCCGAGACGGTCAGGAAATGCGTGATGCCGACGGTCATGGTCACAGCCCCTTGCCCGATTCCACCTTGACGACCTCGATCGCGTCCGCGGTCGAGCGCCCGACCTGGGCGGGGATCGACTGGCGCTTGGCGCCGGGCTTGCGATGCAGGGTCAGCACGATGGCGCCGATCATGGCCACGAGCAGCACGATGCCGGCGATCTGGAAGTAATGGATGTAGTCCGTGTACAGGATGTCGCCGAGCGCGGCGGTGTTGTGGCGGGTCGCCGGGTCGGGCGTCGGCAGCGCGATCGCGCCGCCGAGCTTTGGCGACAGCGCCCAGCCCGTCGCCACGACGATGAGTTCGCCCGCCAGCACCACGCCGACCAGCGCGCCGACCGGCGCATGCACCGCGAGCGAGCGCTTCATCGCGGCGAAGTCGACGTCGAGCATCATCACCACGAACAGGAACAGCACCGCGACCGCGCCGACATAGACGACGAGCAGGATCATGGCGAGGAATTCGGCCCCCGTCAGCATGAACAGGCCGGCGGCGTTGATGAAGGCGAGGATGAGGTAAAGCACCGCGTGCACCGGATTGCGCGCGGACACGACCATCACGGCGGAGAACACCGCCACGAGCGAAAAAAGGTAGAAGAATGCGGCCGAAACCCCGGTCAGCATGGTCATCCCCAATCCTTGGCCGCGGCGCGAAGATGCCGCGCCGCCGCGTTCAATCCTTCAGCGCCAGGGCGCGTCCGCCGCGATGTTGCGCGCGATCTCGCGCTCCCACCGGTCGCCGTTGGCGAGCAGGCGCTCCTTGTCGTAGTAGAGTTCTTCGCGCGTTTCCGTCGCGAATTCGAAATTCGGCCCCTCGACGATGGCGTCGACCGGGCAGGCCTCCTGGCAGAAGCCGCAATAGATGCACTTCACCATGTCGATGTCGTAGCGCACGGTGCGGCGCGTGCCGTCGTTGCGGCGCGGGCCGGCCTCGATGGTGATGGCCTGCGCCGGGCAGATCGCCTCGCACAGCTTGCAGGCGATACAGCGTTCCTCGCCGTTCGGATAGCGCCTGAGCGCGTGCTCGCCGCGAAAGCGCGGGCTCACCGGGCCTTTCTCGTGCGGATAGTTCACCGTTGCCTTGGGCGCGAAGAAGTAGCGCATCGCCAGGAAGAAGGCGCTGACGAATTCGGTCAGCAGCAGCGACTTGGCGGCCTGCATGATCACTGCCATCACGCCCATCCCATGAGTTTCAGGAACGCCGCCGTCGCCACCACCATGAACAGCGAGATCGGCAGGAACACCTTCCAGCCGAGCCGCATGAGCTGGTCGTAGCGGTAGCGCGGCACGATGACCTTCACCATGGAGAACATGAAGAAGACCGCGGTCAGCTTGAAGACGAACCAGAACACGCCCGGCAGCCAGTTGAACGGCGCGATGTCGACCGGCGGCAGCCAGCCGCCGAGGAAGAGCACCGTCGTCAGCGCGCACATCAGCAGGATGGCGATGTACTCGCCGAGCATGAACAGCAGGTAGGGCGTCGACGAATATTCGACCATGTGGCCGGCGACCAGTTCCGATTCCGCCTCGACGAGGTCGAAGGGCGGGCGGTTGGTCTCGGCCAGCGCCGAGATGAAGAAGATCACGAACATCGGGAACAGGGCCAGCCAGTGCCAGTCGAGCAGCGAGCTGGGCAGGCCAAGGCGCGTGCCAAGGCCGTCGCCCTGCGCGATGACGATGTCGGACAGGTTCAGCGAGCCGACCGTCAGCAGCACCGTGACGATGACGAAGCCGATGGAGACCTCGTAGGACACCATCTGCGCGGCGGAGCGCAGCGCGCCGAGGAAGGGGTATTTGGAGTTCGACGCCCAGCCGCCCATGATCACGCCATAGACCTCCAGCGAGGAGATGGCGAAGACGTAGAGGATGCCGACATTGATGGAGGCGATGGCCCAGCCGTCATTGAGCGGGATCACCGCCCAGGCCGCGAGCGCCAGCACGGCGGAGACCAGCGGCGCCAGCAGGAAGACGCCCTTGTTGGCGCCGGCCGGAATCACCGGCTCCTTGACGGCGAACTTGATGAAATCGGCGAAGGATTGCAGCAGCCCCCACGGGCCGACCACGTTCGGGCCGCGCCTGAGCATCACCGCCGCCCAGATCTTGCGATCGCCCCACAGGATGAAGGCGGTGAAGATCAGCAGCGCCACCAGCAGGAGCACCGATTGCAGCGCCATCAGCAGCGGCGGCCAGACCCAGGTCCAGAAAAACGCTTCCATGTCCCCGCCCCTATTCCGCCGCGGCCTTGAGACCGCCCCTGGCCAGCGCCGAGCACTCGGCCATGACGGCGGAGGCGCGGGCGATCGGGTTGGTCAGATAGAAGTCTTCGACGGCGCTGGCAAACGGCTTCGCTCCGGTCTTGCCGGTTTTCGAGGCGATCGCCGCCACATCCTCGGCCCGCCCCGGCGCAATCGCGTCGATGGCGGCCATGTGCGGATGCGCGGCATGCAGGCCGGCGCGCAACTGGTCGAGCGAATCGAACGGCAGCGCGCGGCCGAGCGTGGCGGACAGCGCCCTCAGCACCGCCCAGTCCTCGCGTGCCTCGCCCGGCGCGAACGCGGCGCGCGCCGTCATCTGCACGCGGCCCTCGGTGTTGACATAGGTGCCGCTCTTTTCGGTGTAGGCGGCGCCGGGCAGGATCACGTCGGCGCGGTGCGCGCCGGCATCGCCGTGCGAGCCGAGATAGACGACGAAGGCGTCCTTCGCCGGCTTCAGGTCGAGTTCGTCGGCGCCGAGCAGGATCAGCACGTCCATGGCCTTGACCATGCCGGCGGCATCCTTGCCGCCCTTGCCCGGGACGAGGCCGATATCGAGGCCGCCGACGCGCGAGGCGGCGGCGGAAAGCACGGCGAACCCGTTCCAGCCCGCCTTGAGCGCGCCGGTGGCCCGGGC
>JBATNB010000490.1:0-3019 GCA_049290135.1 Rhizobiaceae bacterium | reverse complement strand
GATCACCGCGGCGCTGGAGGCGATCGCGGCGGCGGGCTACGGCAAGGCGCCGTCGATTGCGGCGGGGCGCGGCGTCATCTTCACGCTGCACCATGTGCGCCCCGCCCAGCAACTCGATCATGATCCGAACGGGCACCTGTCGATCTCGCCGGATTTCCTCGACGCGACGATCCGCCAGATGAAGCGGATGGGCTACAAGCCCGTCCACCTGCTCGACATTCCCGACCTCATCGCCGCGCCCGACGACGGCTCCCACTTCTTCGCCGTCACGCTCGACGACGGCTACCGCGACAACGCCCGTTTCGCCGCGCCGGTGTTCCGCCGCCACGGCGTGCCCTACACGATCTTCCTGACCAAGGGCTTCGTGGAGCGCACACGCACGATCTGGTGGGAAACGGCCGAGGTGCTTACGCGCGAAGTCGATGCCTTCGCCTTCGATTTCGGCAAGGGCGCGACGGAGGTGACGTGCCGGACCGGGGCGCAGAAGAAGCATGCCTTCGACCGGCTGACCGAGTTCATGGCCTCGCTCTACGAAGACGAAGCAGTGGCGCGGCTCGATGCCGCCGCGAGCGAGGCGGGGGTCGACCCGCTGTCGATCGTCGATTTCGAAGTGATGACGGCCGAGGAAATCCAGGCCCTGGCGCGCGACCCGCTCTGCTCGTTCGGCGCGCATACGGTCACGCACTGCGACCTGGCTCGGCTGCCGCTGGCACGCCTCCGCACCGAGATCGTGCGGTCGATGGACGCGGTCGAGAGCTGGACCGGGCGGCGGCCGCTGGCGTTCGCCTATCCCTATGGCTCGCGCTCTGCGTTCGGTCCGCGCGAACAGCGTGCCGTGCTCGACGCCGGGCTGAAACTGGCCGTGACGACCCGGCCGGGCGTGCTGGACCCGGAGAGCCTGCGCACCCTCGCGGCGCTCAAGCGCATTTCGCTCAACGGATATTACCAGCAGACCCGCTACGTGCGGGCGCTGGTCTCAGGCATTCCGTTCCGGCTGGCTGGCTGAAGCACGGTCGCCACGGGCGACAGAATCGGGCAAACCGGTCGCGATGCAGTTTTCCCCGCAACAGGACGAGGCGCTGAAGGCGGTCGCGCGCTGGCTGAAGGACGGCCGCTCGCAACTGTTCCGCCTGTTCGGCTATGCCGGCACCGGCAAGACGACGCTGGCGCGGCATTTCGCCGAGGGCGTCGACGGCGACGTGCAGTTCGCCGCCTTCACCGGCAAGGCCGCGCAGGTGATGCGTTCGCGCGGGGCGGCCAACGCGCGCACCATCCATTCGCTGATCTACCGGCCGAAGGGCGAGGAAGAGGCGGTGGACGAGGCGACCGGCAAGACCACCATCGCGCCGACCTTCGCGATCAACCGGCAAAGCCCGGTGGCGCGCGCCAAGCTGATCATCGTCGACGAGTGCTCGATGGTCGACGAGCAGCTCGGGCGCGACCTGATGAGCTTCTTCGTGCCGATCCTGGTGCTGGGCGATCCCGGGCAATTGCCGCCGGTGTCGGGCGCGGGCTACTTCACCGAGGCGGAACCGGATTTCCTGCTGACGGAAATCCACCGCCAGGCGCGCGACAACCCCATCATCCGGCTTGCCGCAGACGTGCGCGAGGGCCGGGAATTCATGAAGGGCGACTATGGCCAGGCGCAGGTGATCGGCCGCGACGAGGTTACCCAGGACCTCGTGCTCGACGCCGACCAGGTGCTGGTGGGCACCAACAGGACGCGGCGGCGCTACAATCAGCGGCTTCGCGAACTGAAGGGGTTCAGCGCGGCCTTTCCGCAAGCCGGCGACAAGCTGGTGTGCCTGCGCAACGATCCGGCCAAGGGGCTGCTCAACGGCTCGCTGTGGTCGGTGATGAGCGCGTCGAAGGAAACGGTGAAGCCCGGCATCAACCTGCTTGTCTCGCCGGAAGACGACGAACCCGGGCGCAGCATCGCCAAAATCAAGCTGCTGAAGGCGCAGTTCGAGGACGGCACCGAGGAACTGCCCTGGTCGATGCGCAAGCGCTACGACGATTTCGACTATGGCTACGCGCTGACCGTGCACAAGGCGCAGGGCTCGCAATGGTCCAATGTCGTGCTGTTCGACGAGAGCTTCGCGTTCAAGGAAATGCGCGCCCGCTGGCTCTACACGGCGGTGACGCGGGCGGCCGAGCGGCTGACGGTGGTGCGCTGACAAACCGATTCAAGGCGTTGCCGGGTTGAATCCGTACTCGGCGGCAAGACGCTGATAATATTCTTCTTTTCCAGGCATCACGTTCAGGCGCGCCGGGTTTCCCGCCGCCCAGGCCATCACCCTGCGGTCCATCACCGCGCGCCACACCGGCGGCACGCCGGCCAGCACGAAGCAGCCCGGATAGCCCGATGGCAGCCGCGGCAGTTCGGGGAAATTGCGCAGCGTCTGGTAGGGCCGCAGCGGATGGGCGTGATGATCGGAATGGCGCTGCAGGTGGAACAGCATCAGGTTGGAGACCAGGTGGTTGGTGTTCCACGAGTGGCGCGGCGAGACCGGCTCGTAGCGCCCGTCGGCGCGCCGTTCCCGGCACAGGCCGTAATGCTCGACATAGTTGGCGAAGGTCAGTTGCAGCCAGCCGGACAGATGGTGCAGGGGGAGGAATACCAGCATGACCGGGCCGAGCAGCGCGAGCAGCGCCAGGGCAACGAGCGCGGCAAGGCCATAGCCGACGAGGATGTCGTTACGCCAGGACAGCGATGATTGTCCGCGCCGGCGCATCAGCTCGGCCTGCTCGCGCCAGCCGCGCCGCGCCGCGCCGGGTATCTCGCGCAGGGCAAAGCGCCAGACGCCTTCGCCCAGGCGCGAGGACGCCGGATCGCCGGGCGTGGCGACATGGACGTGGTGGCCGCGATTGTGCTCGATCATGAAATGCGCGTAGCCGGTGAGGAGCGCCGCGGCGCGCGCGCCCCACCATTCGGCGCGGGTCGTCTTGTGGCCGAGTTCATGAGCGACGACGAGGCCGCTGCCGGACGCCACGCCGGCCGACAGCGCCAGCGCGAGGA
>JBATNB010000489.1:0-5193 GCA_049290135.1 Rhizobiaceae bacterium | reverse complement strand
TTGGGGAAGACGGGCGGCCGAGGATCGCCGGTCTTTTGTATTGTGTGCGACCTTTCGGCCGCCCGTCCGGTGTGCTTGTCGCCAGGCGGCATCATCGCGGCGGCGCATTCCCGCTGCGACCCGACCTGCCACGACCCGGGCTTCGGGGGATACCCGGACCGTGCAACCGGCACGGCCAACCCGGCACCGCATCCCTCGCCACGATGGCCGGCGCGCACCCGGCTTCCCGTGAGGGACGTGGGGGCGAGGATAGTGCGAGACCAGGGGACGTGGATGAAATGGGCGCGAACGCCGGTGCGTGTCGTTCCGTTCAGGCATGGATCCCGGGTTCCGCTGACGCGGCCCCGGAATGACGAAAGGAAAGAAGACGCGGCCCCGGAATGACGAGGGAGGGGAAGCGGCCCCGGAATGACGAAGACGGTGCCTTTCCCCTCATGGTGAGCCGGGACGAAGGCCCGTGTCGAACCACGAGGGGAAGGCCAAGTGCAAGGGTACTGGGGCGCATGCACCTGGCAAGGCGTTGGAGCGCAAGGGAAGTTTACCCCCACCCGGACCTGCGGTCCGACCTCCCCACAAGGGGGAGGTTGAAGGGCGCCATTTCCTCTCCCCCTTGTGGGGAGGGGTCAGGGGTGGGGGTATTGGGGCGCATGCACCTGGCAAGGTATTGGAGCACAAGGGAGTTTTACCCCCACCCGGACCTGCGGTCCGACCTCCCCACAAGGGGGAGGTTGAAGGGGCGCCATTTCCCCTCCCACAAGGGTGAAGTCGGGCGCCTCGTCCTCTCCCCGCCGCGCGGCGCACAACCCGCTTGCGATGGCCGGAGCCGTCGATTATAGGGGAACCATGCCCATGAACGGTGCCATTTCCGCTCCCGTTTGCCGCGCGCGCCATGCCCTTGGCGGGCTGCTGCTCCTTATCGGCGGCCGTCGGGCCCGTTGAGGGGCGCCCGGCGGTCGACGCGCATCGGCGCCAGCTCCTCCCGATCCCATCCTTTCAGAACGAATTTGCGGGACCCGGCCGATGCGGCCAACCCGCGCACGGAGATCACGATGGACGCCAAGACTACCGGGGACGCCAAGACTTCCGGGGACGCCAGGCCTAACGGGGCGAAGGGCATGCCCGCCGCCGCCGCCAAATACCAGCCCTATCCGCAGGTCGCGCTTCCCGACCGGACCTGGCCGGGCAAGCGCCTGGACAAGGCGCCGATCTGGTGTTCGGTCGACCTTCGCGACGGCAACCAGGCGCTCATCGACCCGATGGGCCACGATCGCAAGGCGCGCATGCTCAAGCTGCTGCTCGACATGGGCTTCAAGGAGATCGAGATCGGCTTTCCCTCCGCCTCGCAGACCGACTACGACTTCGCGCGCTGGTGCGTGGAGGAGGGCGGGGTGGCGGACGACGTGTCGCTGCAGGTGCTCGTGCAGTGCCGCCCGGACCTGATCACCCGCACCTTCGAGGCGCTGGAGGGCGCGCGCAATCCGATCGTGCATTTCTACAATTCGACCTCGGAACTGCAGCGGCGCGTGGTGTTCGAAAAGGATGTCCACGGCATCCGCCGGATCGCCGAGGACGCGGCCAAGCTGATCATGGACATGGCGGCGAAGGCGGGCGGCGGCTACCGGTTCGAATATTCGCCGGAGAGCTTTACCGGCACGGAGCTGGAGGTGGCGCTCGACATCTGCAACGCGGTGAGCGCGATCGTGAAGCCGACGCCGCAGAACAAGCTCATCATCAATCTGCCGGCGACGGTGGAGATGGCGACGCCCAACATCTATGCCGACCAGATCGAATGGATGTGCCGCAACCTCGACAATCGCGAAAACCTGATCATCTCGCTGCACCCGCACAATGACCGGGGCACCGCGGTGGCGGCGACGGAACTCGGCCTGATGGCCGGCGCGGACCGCGTCGAGGGCACGCTGCTCGGCAATGGCGAGCGGACCGGCAATGTCGACATCGTGACGCTGGCGCTGAACATGTTCACGCAAGGCGTCGATCCGCGGCTCGACTGCTCCGACATCCCGCGCATGAAGGAGGTGTTCGAATATTCCAACCAGCTCGACGTGCCGATGCGCCACCCCTACGTCGGCGAACTCGTCTACACGGCGTTTTCCGGCTCGCACCAGGATGCCATCAACAAGGGCATGAAGGCGCTGAAGAAATCCAACAAGCAATTGTGGGAAGTGCCCTACCTGCCGATCGACCCGCAGGATGTGGGGCGGACCTACGAGGCGATCATCCGCATCAATTCGCAGTCCGGCAAGGGCGGCATCGCCTACATCATGCAGCAGGACTACGGCTACAATCTGCCGCGCAACCTGCAGATCGAGTTCCGCGACGAGATCCAGGCCATCACCGACAAGGAAGGCCGCGAACTGCCGTCGCGGGAGATCCATGCGCGGTTCCTCGACCTTTATGTCGACCAGCCCGGCGCGCGGCTGAAATTCGTCGATCACCATTCCTTCCCGCACCCCGAACAGCGCGGCATGCGGATCATGGAGGCCACCATCCTCGACAATGGCGTGGAGACGACGATCCGGGGCGAGGGCACCGGCCCGATCGACGGCTTCGTCGATGCGCTGGTGCGCCATATCGGCATTCCGATGACGGTGCTGGACTATTCCGAACATTCGCTGCAGCGCGGGTCGAACGCCTCCGCGGTCAGCTATGTGGAGATGGAACATCCCGGCGGGCGCCTGTTCGGCGTCGGCATTTCGACCAACATCGTGTCGGCCTCGCTGGAGGCGATCGTCTCGGCGGGCAATCGCGTGTTGCGTTTCGGTGCTTGACCGTCCACGGCACGCTTGCGACTGTGACGGACCGCCGGTCGAACCAGGCCGGCGGCGTCGACGCTCCGGGGCCACAAGCCCCCTCACAGGGCACCGCGGCTGATGTCCACGGCTGAAGACAGCACACTGCCGGCGGCCTCCGTGGAGGACGCGCTGGCGCGCATCCTGGCCAGCGAGACGTTTTCCCGCTCGGAACGCGCGCGCGACCTCCTGGCCTATGTGGTGCGCGCGACCCTTTCCGGGCAGGCCGACCGCCTCAAGGGCTTCACCATCGCCATGGACGTGCTCGGCAAGGACGCCGCGTTCGACGCGTCCACCGACGCGGTGGTGCGGGTCCAGGCCGGCCGCCTGCGCGAACTGCTGCAGGTTTACTACCGCGGCGAGGGCGCGAACGACCGCGTGCGCATCCACATTCCGCGCGGGACCTACCAACCCGGCTTCGAGACGATCGAGCCGGCGGACGCCGGCATCGTGCCGCCCGAACCGGCATCCGAGCCGTCGATCAATGCCGAACGCATCAGCGAGACGATCGGCGCGCATTTCGACACCATCAGGCGCGTGGCGAAATCGCCGCCGGGCAACCGGCTCGAAGGCGCGATGGCGCCGACCGGGATCCTGCATTCGATCCACCGGCACATCAGGCTGTTCTGGGCCGGCCTCTCGGTGGTGATCGTGATGCTGGCCTTCGTCACCTGGCGGGTGGCGCCGGTGCCTCCGGGCGACCAGGCGTCGGCGGAACTGGCGACGTCCGGCGTGCCCGACCGCGGAATCCGCGGCGCCGCCACCGGGCAACTCCTGCCGTCGCTGGCGATGGGGGAGCCGGTTTCCGACGATTATGGCGCCCGCAGCGTCCGCGCCTCGCTGCAAGGGGTGCTGGCGGCGTTCGACACGGTCATGTTTGTCACCGGGCAGAAGGCGGTCGACCGCACCGACTTCTCGATCGTGGTGCTGTCCGGCCCGTCGAGCCGGCACGGGCTGGTGCAGGTGGTCCACAACGACACCGGCAACGTGCTGATGAGCCGCACGGTCGATTCGGCCAACCCGGATGCGCTGGCCGGCCTGGCAACCTCCATCGCCGCGCTGCCGGGCGTGGCGTACGCGTCAGTCGGAGAAAACCGGCTCCGGACCTGCCTGGCGGCCTATGAGGCGTTCGACCGGGAACGTTCCGAGGAAAGCCGGGAGAAGGCGCGCGACTGCCTCGGCGTGCTGGCGGCCGGCGGGGCAAAGACGCCCATCGTGTGGTCGGGCCTGTCCGACCTTGCCCTGCGCGGACCAGGGACGGACATGGCCCTTGCCTACGCCCGTCGCGGCCTGGCGCTCTCGGCGGTCAGCGCGCACGCGCTTTCGGCCGAAGCCATGGCCATGGTGAAGGGCGGGACGGCGGAGGAGGGCGCGCGGCGCGCGCGCCAGGCCATCGAGGCCAATCCGGCCGATCTCACGGTCGCTGCGACGAGCGGACTGGCGATTGCCTTGTCCGGCTCGTGGCAGGAGGCGGTGACCATCCTGTCGCGCGCCACGCGCCATGCCGTCGTTCATCCCGACTGGTGGGACATGGCCCATTTCACCGCCCTGCTCATGGCCGAACGGCGCGAAGAGGCGGGGCTCGTCGGCGGCACCTTCGCCGGTTCGGGCAAGCCGGAACAACTGGCCGCCGGACTGATCGCGGCCAACATCCGCGGCGACGCGGCGCGGATGGCGACGCTGCTGGAGCGGATCCGGTCCGACCATCCGGCGTTGCTGGCCGATCCGGCCGCGGCATTCGCCGCGCTTGACTATCCCGACGGCGTCGCGGCGGCGCTGGGGCGGGAGTTGCAGGCCGCCTTCACCGCGGGGGCATCATGACCATGACACCGCGCCTGAAGGTGAGGACCGATCCCGGCCAGGGCACGCCGCTGGTGTTGCTGCACGGGTTCGGCGGCGCCGGCGAGGACTGGGCGGGCATCGCCGAGGCGCTTGCCGGCGCGGCGCTCATCATCCCCGACCTGCCGGGCCATGGCGGGTCGATGACCTATCCGGAGGCGGGGCCTCCCAAGGTGGCGGGGAACGCCGTACTCGCCGAACTCGATGCCGCCGGCCACGCGCGCGTGCACCTGGCCGGCCATTCGATGGGCGGGGCGATCGCCACGCTGATTGCCCTTGCCGCGCCGGACCGGGTTGCCTCGCTGACCCTGTTCGCGCCGGGCGGCTTCGGCCCCGAGATCAATCACCGGCTGCTGACGCGCTATACCAGGGCCGCGGAAACCGACACCATGCGGGCGGTGCTGGAAGGCATGACCGGCTACCGCTATGCCGTGCCGGACGAACTGGTGGCGCAGAAGCTCGCCCAGCACGCAATGCCCGGCCAGCGGCCGCTGCTTCAGGCCCTTGCCGCCGACATGGTGCGCGACGGCCGCCAGGGCACGAT
>JBATNB010000488.1:0-9428 GCA_049290135.1 Rhizobiaceae bacterium | reverse complement strand
GCGCCCAGGTCCGCAGCGCCGCCGCGACGACATCGATCGGCACGAAGGCTTTCGCGGACCGGTCGTAAACGCCCGCGGACGCCAGGACGATGGCGGCGGGCTCGCCGTCGGCCAGTTCGAAGCGGTGGCGCGCCAGGATCTGCGTTCCCGACCAGGCATCGAGCGCCGACCGGACGGCAAATTTCTGCCACAGGCGGATTTCCCGCAGATAGCTCGCCTGGACCCCGCCCATCAGCAGCGTCCAGTTCCGTTCGCGGCACAGCCGCATCAGCCCGGAACGGAAGAACAGGTCGAAACGGCCGAGGTCCGCCAACATCAGGTAGCGGGCATTGTTCATGTGCCGGTTCGGGTCGATGTCGGACGGCAGGCAACGAAAAGCCAGGCGGTTCTGCCCGCCTGGCTCCAGGGTCCCGCGTGTGCCCAGGGTCGCCATCACCCGCGTCAGGCGACCCCAGACATACATGGTCAGGCGGCTTTCGGCACCGCGGCGCCGAACCGCTCGTAGAAAGTCTCGCCGTTGCGCGCCATGGCGTGCAGCAGGCGGGGCGCCTTGAACTGCGGGCCGTACTTCTTCTCCAGATCGCGCGCCATGGCCACGAACGCCTTGGCGCCGATGCCGTCGATGTAGGACAGCGTGCCGCCGGTATAGGGCGCGAAGCCGAAGGCGAGGATCGACCCGACATCGGCCTCGCGCGGATCGGTGACGATGCCTTCCTCCATGACGCGCGCGGCCTCGAGCGCAATGGTGGCGAGGAAGCGCTTCTTGAGCACTTCGACATCGACCGTGTCGGGATCAAGCTGCGGCACCAGGTCCTTCAGCCCCGCCCACAGGTGCTTCTTGGCCGGCTTCTCCGGGTAATCGTAGAAGCCCTTGCCGGCCTTGCGGCCAAGGCGGCCCTTTGCGACGAGCTTGTCGACGAGCGCGATGTGGCGCGGGTCGATCGCGGCCTCGCCAAGATCGCGCACCGTCTGCTTCATAATCTTCTGCGACAGGTCGATGGCAGTCTCGTCGTTGAGGGAGAGCGGCCCGACCGGCATGCCGGCAAGCTTGGCGGCATTCTCGATCATGGCCGCCGGAACGCCCTCGAGCAGCATGTTGTAGGCTTCCGACATGTAGCGCAGCACGCAACGGTTCACGTAGAAACCGCGGGTGTCGTTGACGACGATCGGCGTCTTGCGGATGGCGCGGACATAATCGATCGCGGTGGCGATCGCCTTGGTCCCGGTCTTCTTGCCCTTGATGATCTCCACCAGCATCATCTTGTGCACGGGCGAGAAGAAATGGATGCCGACGAAGTTCCTCGGCCGGACCGAATTCTCGGCAAGCGCCGTGATCGGAATGGTCGAGGTGTTGGAGGCAAACACCGCCTTGGCGCCGATGACGGCTTCCGCCTTCTCGGTGACACCCTTCTTGACGGCGGAATCCTCGAACACCGCCTCGATCACCAGATCGGCGCCCTTCAGGGCGGCGTAGTCCGGCGTCGCGGTGATGAGGGCGAGGAGCGCCTCCTTGTCGGCGGCGGTGGCCCGGCCCTTGCGGATCTCGTCATCCATCAGGCCGGCGGAGTGCGCCTTGCCCTTGTCGGCCGCGTCCTGGTCGCGATCGACCAGCACGACCGGAATGCCGGCCTTGGCGGTGACGAAGGCGATGCCGGCGCCCATGAACCCGGCGCCGAGCACGCCGACCTTCCGCAGACTGGTTTCCGGCTCGTCCTTCGGCCGGCGGGCACCCTTGTTGATCTCCTGCAGCGAGACGAACAGCGAGCGCACCATCATGCGCGCCTCGGTCGTCTGCAGGATATGGGTGAAGTAGCGCTGTTCGATCCTCAGCCCGGTCTCGAACGGCACGAGCAGGCCTTCATAGACGCATTTCAGGATCGCGGTCGCGGCCGGGTAGTTGCCCTGGGTCTCGCGGCGCAGGATGGCGATCGCCGGCGGCCAGAGGTTGGCGCCGGCCGGCGAATAGACCGGGCCGCCGGGCAGCTTGAAGCCCTTCTCGTCCCAGGGCTGCACCGGCTTGAGCCCGCCGGCGATCATCGCCTTGGCGGCCTCGATGAGCCTTGCCGGTTCCACCACCTCGTGCACCAGCCCGAGGGACTTTGCCTTCTTCGGCGAGAGGTTCTGGCCCGTCGTCATCATCTGCAGCGCGTCCTGCGCATTGATGAGGCGCGGCACGCGCTGGGTGCCGCCGGCGCCGGGGAAGATGCCGACCTTGACCTCGGGCAGGGCCAGCTTGACGCGATCGTCATCGGCCACGACGCGGCCGTGGCAGGCCAGCGACAATTCCAGCGCACCGCCCATGCAGACGCCGTTGATGGCCGACACCCACGGCTTGCCGCAGGTCTCGATCTTGCGGAACAGCCAGGTCATGCGCCCGACCTGATCGAAGACCACCCTGGCGGCGGCCTCGGGAGACTGCTTCCTGGCCTCGGCCATCAGCTCGAACATGGAGCTGATCATGGTCAGGTCCGCCCCGCCGGAGAAGGAGCCCTTCTTGCCGGAGGTGAAGACCACGCCCTTGATCGCGGCGTCGGCGACGACCTGGTCGGTGATGGCCTCCAACTCGTTCATCACCTCCTGGGTGAAGACGTTCATGGACTTGCCGGGCATGTCCCAGGTGACGAGCGCGATGCCATCGGCGTCGGTGGCGACGGTGAAATTCTTGTAGGTCATGTCAGACTCCCGGGCCGCTCAGATGCGCTCGATGATGGTGGCCGTGCCCATGCCGGCGCCGATGCACAGCGTCACAAGGGCGGTGTTCAGGTCGCGGCGCTCAAGCTCGTCGAGCACGGTGCCGAGGATCATGGCGCCGGTCGCGCCAAGCGGATGGCCCATGGCGATGGCGCCGCCGGCGACATTCATCTTGTCATGCGGAATGTCGAAGGCCTGCATGTAGCGCAACACCACCGAGGCGAACGCCTCGTTGAGCTCGAACAGGTCGATGTCGGAGATCTTCATGTTGGCACGCTTGAGGAGCTTGTTGGTGACATCGACCGGACCGGTGAGCATGATCGCCGGTTCGGAGCCGATGTTGGCGAAGGCGCGGATGCGGGCGCGCGGCTTCAGCCCCATCGACTTGCCGCCCTTCTTGGAACCCAGGAGCACGGCGGCGGCGCCATCGACGATGCCGGAGGAATTGCCGGCATGGTGCACGTGGGTGACGCTTTCCAGTTCGGGATAGCGCTGGACGGCGACGGCATCGAACCCGCCCATCTCGCCCGGCATGATGAAGGAGGGCTGCAGCGAGGCCAGCGACTGCATGTCGGTGCCCGGGCGCATGTGCTCGTCGCGATCCAGGATCGTCAGGCCGTTGATGTCCTTGACCGCGATGACGGAATTCCTGAACCAGCCGTTTTCCCAGGCGTGCGCGGCGCGCTTCTGGCTCTCCACGGCGTAGGCGTCGACATCGTCGCGCGAAAAGCCGTGCTTGGTGGCGATCAGGTCGGCCGACACGCCCTGCGGCACGAACCAGCCGGGAAGGCCGACGGAGGGGTCCATGAACCAGGCGCCGCCCGACATGCCCATGCCGACGCGCGACATGGATTCCACGCCGCCGGCGATGACGATCTCGTCGGCGCCCTGCGCGATCTTGGCCGCTGCGAGGTTCACGGCATCGAGGCCGGAGGCGCAGAAGCGCGAGATCTGCATGCCCGGCGCCTTGAGATCGTAACCGGCCTCGAACGCGGAGGCGCGCGGAATGACCGAACCGGCCTCCATCACGGGATCGACGCAGCCGAAAATGATGTCGTCGACAGTGGCGGTGTCTAGACCGTTGCGATCGCGGACGGCTTCCAGCACGCGCGCACCGAGCCGGACCGCCGGGACCTCGTGCAGCGATCCGTCCTTCTTGCCGCGACCGCGCGGCGTGCGGACTGCGTCGTAGATGAATGCATCGGCCATTGGGATTCTCCTTCCGGTGTCGCCGTCGTCAGAGGCTGCGGGCGATCAGCAGTTTCATGATTTCGTTGGTGCCGCCATAGATGCGCTGGACGCGGGCGTCGCGATACATCCGGGCGATGGGAAACTCGTTCATGTAGCCATAGCCGCCATAGAGCTGCAGGCAATCATCGACGACACGGTTCTGCAAGTCGGTCAGCCAGTATTTGGCCATCGAGGCGAGCACCGGGGTCAGCCGCCCGGCGACGTGTTCGCCGGTGCAGAAGTCGTAGAAGGTGCGGGCGACCGTGATCTCGGTCTTGATCTCGGCGAGCTTGAACTGGGTGTTCTGGAATTCCAGGATCGCCTTGCCGAACGCCTTGCGCTCCTTCACGTAGTCGACGGTCAGCGCCAGCGCACGCTCCATCATCGCGACCGCGGTGGCGCCGATCTGCAGGCGTTCCTGCGGCAGTTGCTGCATGAGCTGGACGAAACCCAGGCCTTCCTCGGGTCCCAGCAGGTTGGATGTCGGCACGCGCACGCCGTCGAAGAACAATTCCGACGTGTCGTTCGACTTCAGGCCGATCTTGTCGAGGTTGCGGCCGCGGCGAAATCCTTCCACCTCGTCCGTCTCGATCACGATGAGCGAGGTTCCCCTGGCGCCGGCCGCCGGATCGGTCTTGGTGACGACGATGATCAGGTTGGCGAGCTGGCCATTGGTGATGAAGGTCTTCGAGCCGCTGACCACGTAGTGGTTGCCGTCCTTTCGGGCCGAGGTCTTGATGCCCTGGAGGTCGGATCCGGCGCCGGGCTCGGTCATGGCGATGGCGCCGATCAGTTCGCCGCTCGCCATGCGCGGAAGCCAGCGGCGCTTCTGTTCCTCCGAGCCGTAATGCAGGATGTAGGGCGCAACGATGGAATTGTGCAGGCCGATGCCGAATCCATCGACGCCGACATGGCTGATGGCCTCGATGATGGCGCTCTCGTGGGCATAGCTGCCGCCGGACCCGCCATACTCCTCCGGGATCGAGGCGCACAGGAGCCCGGCCGCGCCGGCCTTCAGCCAGCTCTCGCGGTCGAAGGACTCGGCCTTCTCGAAGTCGTCGTAGCGCGGCGCGATCTCCGCTTCGAGCCATCGTGTCGCCATGTCCTGGAGCATGGCGACATCCTCGGTCTTCCATGCGGGGGGCGGCACCTGAAGGACGTTGGCCGGGTTCGTCATCATGTTCCTCCCTCGCGTGTCGGCCTCAGAAGGCGTCCGCGGGCATTGCCATCATCGTCTGCGCACCGGTTTGCAGGCGGGCAAGCCGCAGCGCGGTTTCGGGCAGCAGCCGCTCGAAGAAGAAGCGCCCGGTGACCAGCTTGGCCTCCAGGAAGGAATCCGGGCCGTTGGCCAGTCCGTCGTGCGCCGACTTCATCATCTCGCCCCACATGTAGCCGAGCGCCACCAGCCCGAACAGATGCATGAAGTCGGTGGCGGCGGCGCCCGCGTTCTCCGGATCGGCCATGCCGTTCTGCATGAGCCACATGGTGGCAGCCTGCAGGTCGTTCAGCCCCTTCTTCAGCGCCTTGGTGACGGGTGCCAGCTTCTCGTCGGCGCGGTTCGCCTCGCAGAACTCGCCGACCTCGGCGAAAAAGGCGGTCACGGCGCGGCCGCCATTGGCGCCCAGCTTGCGGCCGACGAGGTCGAGCGCCTGGATGCCGTTGGCGCCTTCGTAGATCATGGTGATGCGGGCATCGCGGACGATCTGGCTCATCCCGCCCTGCTCGATATAGCCATGGCCGCCAAACACCTGCTGGGCCATGACGGCGTGCTCGAATCCCTTGTCGGTCAGCACGCCCTTGACGACCGGCGTCATCAGTCCGAGCAGATCCTCGGCCGCCTGGCGGTCGTCGGCGTCGCCGGAACGGTGGGCGACGTCGGACTTGAGCGCCGTCCAGAGGATCAGAGCGCGGCCGGCCTCGTTGAAGGCGCGGATGGTCATGAGCGTGCGGCGGATGTCAGGGTGCACGATGATCGGATCGGCCTTCTGGTCGGGCGCCTTCGGCCCGCTCAACGCCCGCCCCTGGCGGCGTTCGCGCGCATAGGCGACCGCCGACTGGTAGGCGGCTTCCGAAACGGCGAGGCCCTGAACGCCGACGCCGAGCCGCGCCTCGTTCATCATGACGAACATGGCCTTCAGGCCGTTGTTCTCGCCGCCGATCAGATATCCGGTGGCATCGTCATAGTTCATGACGCAGGTCGCCGACCCGTGGATGCCCATCTTGTCTTCGAGCGAGCCGCAGGACACGGCGTTGCGCCCGGCAGGATTGCCGTCGGCATCAAGCATGAACTTCGGAACGATGAACAGCGAGATGCCGCGCACGCCTTCCGGCGCGCCTTCGATGCGCGCCAGCACGAGGTGGACGATGTTTTCCGCCATGTCGTGGTCGCCGGCGGAGATGAAGATCTTCTGGCCGGTGATCCGGTAGGTCCCGTCCGGCCGCGGCGCCGCCCTGGTGCGCAGGAGCCCGAGATCGGTGCCGCAATGCGGCTCGGTCAGGTTCATGGTGCCGGTCCAGGTGCCCGCGACCATCCGCGGCAGCCAGGTGGCCTTCTGTTCCTCCGACCCGTGCACTACGATCGCCGCGACGGCGCCCTGGGTCAGCCCGGGATACATCATCAGCGCCATGTTGCCCGAGGTCGCATATTCGGCCACGGCGGTATGCACGGTGTAGGGCAGGCCCTGGCCGCCATAGGCTTCCGGCACCGCAAGGCCGAGCCAACCGCCCTCGCAATAGGTCCGGTAGGCATCGGCGAAGCCGGTCGGCGTGGTTACCGAGCCATCGGCGGCGCGCACGCACCCTTCCATGTCGCCCGTCCGGTTGAGCGGATGGAACACATCCTCGGCCAGCCGCGCGCCCTCCTGGAGGATCGCGGCGAGCGTGTCGCCGGAGGCATCGGAAAAGCCGGGAAGGTTGGAGAAACGTTCGTAGCCCAGGACCGAGTTCAGGATGAACTGCGTGTCGCGGACCGGCGCCTGGTAGGCCGTCATGGATTTCTCTCCGACTGTGCCATCCGGGCGATCGTCCGACCGGACGGCGAAGCTTGGAACCGGCGGAGAAATAATTGACGTGCGCGTAAACGTCAATTGTTTCCGGGCACGATAACGAAGAAGTCAGTGCCCGTGAACTCGCGCCGTTCAGGCGCTGCTCCGGGCGCCGGCGGACATGCGCTGGCGGATCCCGTCCAGCAATGTTTCGAGTTCGGCGATGGCGCCGACGATCTCGTCGCGCTGGCGGGTCAGGCGCTTCATCTGGCGTTCGCCCTTCTCCAGCGCGAATCGCAGCTGGCGGGTATTCGGCCCGTCGGGATCGTACATGTCGATCAGCTGCTTCACTTCGCGCAGCGACAGGCCGACCCGCCGGCCGAGGAGCACGAATTTCAGGCGCGCGACGTCACGGCGGGCGTAGAGCCGGACCGGCCCGTCGCGGCGTGGCGCCAGCAGGCCCCTGTCCTCGTAGAACCGGAGCGCACGCAAGGTGACGCCGAATTTCTCGGCGACCTCGCCGATCCGCATGTAATCGTTATCATTGGCGAAATCGAGTTCGCGCCCGTCATCCGGCGGGCCATTCCTGTTCGACAGTCCCATTCTACATCCCTCATTGGCGGACCAATCGGTCCAGGTCCGCCGGGGGGCAGCGGACCGTACCGGATTCGAGGAGTTCCGGGTAATTGACGTTTACGTAAATAATATAGGTCTGGCGACAGATCATTTCAAGCCGGCCGGTGCAACGGCAAGGCTGCCATGCGCCCGGTGCATGGTCCACGGAGTTAACCGTCTGTTTACCACGTTAATGGAAACGTGCGCTCGAAGACGTTTCGTGATCCTGCCTGTCCCGCGTTCATCACGATTCACCGATTGATATTCCGGCCAGTCGACAAACGTCTCCTGGTTTCAAGGCGCCCGACGGGCGCGGGCATGAATGCCGAACGCGGGCGCGAAAATGAACAGACGTCGAACCTACCTCGAAACGCTCAACACCGGCCGCGAACGGCGGACGGATCCGTCCATCGACGATTTGAGCCGCGCGCTCGACAAGCTCGAGAGTTCGTTCGACGCCCTTTCGGCGCGACGCGGTACAAAAAACCCGGATCGCGTTGCCGAGACCCAGGGATGGCGGGATCGGCGGGATCGCGACGAATGGCTCGATCGCGCGCCCTCGCCCCGCATGCCGGCCCATGGCCGCGCCGACGAACCGGCCATGCTCCGGGCACGGGACGAGAGTGCCGCCGCCATTGCGCGGATCGCGCAGGATCTGACCGCGCTGCGCCAGGAATTGCGGGGCGATCTCGGCGGCAATCTGGGGCGCCAGTTCGATGGACTGCGCCGCGACCTGGAGACCATCTACAAGTCCACGCAGAACGGGCGCACCGATCCGCTGGTGGCGGAAGAACTGCAGCGGATTTCCCATGCGGTGACCATCCTGGCCGACCGGCGCGACGAAAGCGGGCTCGATGCCATCAGGGTGGAGATCGAGGACCTGAAGAGCGCCCTTACCGGCGTGGCGACGAACGACATGATGCGTTCGCTCGACCAGCGGTTCGATGCGTTCGAGCGCCGCCTCGACACCGGGTCCATGGTCGAGATCGACAGTCGGCTGGCGCAGATCACTCAGGCGCTGGAGTCCCTGCCCGATTCGCTGCAGATCCGGCCGCTCGAGGACAAGATCCGCACGCTGGCCGGCGCGCTCGATCATTTCTCGCGCCAGCAGCCGGCTGCCTCGCCGGTTTCGCTCACCTCCATCGAGGACCGTCTCGACGAAATCTCGCGCGCCATCATGGCCACCACGGTCTCCGTGCAGTCGGCCCAGCACAATCCCGAGCCTTTCGAGCGGATCGAGGCGCGAATCAGTTCGCTTGCCCGGCAGATCGAAGACGCCATGGCCGAACGGCCCGGTCCCGACCTCGCGCCGGCTTTCGCCGACCTGGCGGAACGCATCGAGATGCTGGCCGGACGTGGCGATGCACCGGCCGAATCGGTCGACCGGCTGGCCGAGCAGATCACCCGCGTTGCCGGGATGATGGAAAGGATCGGCGACGGCGCCGGTGCCGGCGACGCCATCGAACGCATCGAGGAGCGATTCGCCGACCTGGTTCGCATGCTGGACTCGCGGCCCGCGCCGGGCGCGACGGAAAGCGCCGGGCACCTTGCCGCCATCGAGCAGCGCCTCAACGACATGATGGAGCGCTTCGAAACCACCGCCGCGCCGGCGGGCGATCCGGGACCGTCGTTCCATCAGGCCTTCGACGCACGCTTCACCGACCTTGCCGACCGACTCGACCGGTTCGGCGAAACGGTCGACCAGCGGGTGGCGCGGTCGCTCGATTCCCACCTCGACACGCTGGCGGATCGCTTCGCCGGCAACGACGGCCGGATCGAGCCGATCGACCGCGATCTGGTACGCGGCCTGGAAGCGCAGGTCGCCGGCCTGACGCGGCTGCTTTCGGAACCGGGCGCGGCCTCCGGGCTCGCCGCCGATGCCAATGCCCGGCTCGACCGGATCGAAAC
>JBATNB010000487.1:0-10865 GCA_049290135.1 Rhizobiaceae bacterium | reverse complement strand
CGCCGGCATCCGCGTTCACGCGCCCATCACTGTGTCGGGAAACGGCCGCGCCGGTCTTGCCGCGCAACGTCCGCCCGACCGATAGTCGGGCCATGAGCGCGCAGGCGAACACATTTCTCGACCGGCTGGGGCGGTTCGCCGCGTTCCTGCTGTCGCGGCGTTCGTCGGGATACGAACCCTACACGCCGTCCGATCCGGGGACGCTGATGCGCACGCTCGAACCCGGCGACATCCTGCTTGTCGAGGGCGACCAGTTCGTCTCCTCGGCCATCAAGTACCTGACGCAGTCGACCTGGAGCCATGCCGCGCTCTATGTCGGCGATGCGCTGGCGGGCGCCGGCGCGGCGGGGCCGGATGCGCCGAGCCTGATCGAGGTCGATCTCTCCGCCGGCTGCATTGCGGTGCCGCTGTCGAAATACCAGGCCTACAACACCCGCATCTGCCGTCCGGTCGGGCTCACGCCGGAAGACCGCCGGGCGGTGGTCGACCACATGGTCGGGGCGCTCGGCCGCCGCTACGACCTGAAGAACATCGTCGACCTCCTGCGCTGGTTCTTTCCCACGCCGCCTGTGCCGGTGCGCTGGCGCCGGCGCATGATCGCCTTCGGCTCGGGCGATCCGACGCGCGCCATCTGTTCGACGCTGATCGCCGAGGCGTTCCAGTCGGTGCGCTATCCGATCCTGCCGGAGGTGACGCGCGCACCGGGGCGCGCCGCGGCGACCTCGGACTATTCGCGGCGCGAGATCCTGCACATCCGCCACCATTCGCTGTTCGCGCCTCGCGATTTCGACCTGTCGCCCTATTTCCGCGTGGTGAAACCGACGATCGAGCGCGGGTTCGACTACCGCGCGCTGGTGTGGGGCGACCGCAAGCCGGATGGCGGCACCTGAAGGCGACAGCGCGTCGAAACGGCGCGCTTGCGCCGCATCGGCGACAATGCCATTCTTTCCGGCGGAGATACCGGCATGAACCGTCGTCCGCAGTCCCTGGCCAGCAAGGTGGCGCGCCTCGTCCTGGCGTTCGCCATTGCCATGGCTGCGTTCACGCCGGCGTCGGTCGCCTATGCGCGCGGCGGCGCCATCGATCTGTCCGCCTTCTCCTTCCCCGACGGGTCCACGCCCGTCATCTGTCTCGGCGACACCGATGGCGACGGCATCGGCGACGGCGTGATCTACAAGGCCGACCCGGCTCTCTCGGCCCAGGCGTTCGACCTTCCCGCTCCCGCCGCGCTTGCCTTCCGGCCCCCGGTCCGGGCCCTTCCCTCCGCCTCCCCTCTCACCGTGCGGATGGATGGGTTGCCGGCGGCCGCGCCGCCGCCCGCGCGCGCGCCTCCGGTGGCTTCGGCCTGATTGCCGATCGCGGCGGTGCACTTGTGCACGCCGCGCCCTGAAGCCAACGCCGGAATTCCCCATGTCTGGAAGTTTTGCGCCGCCCTCCGGGCGTGATGCGGCATCGACCGATGCCTATCATGCCGTTCTTCGCTGCGGACCGAAATTGTCGGATCCGGTCTTCGAAGCATCGGTCATCACCGTTCTTGCGCTCGCCCTTCTTGCCGCCGTGGTCCTGGCGGATGGCGCCTTCTGGCCAGCCGGCACGTCACTTGGCCTCGCCGGGCTTGCCGCCGCCACCGCATCGGTCTCGCTGCGCGCCGCCGGCGATCGCCATGAGGAAGTGCGGGCTTGCGGAAAGGACCTGTGCGTCAGGCGTTTCCGCAGGGGGCTTCTGGTCGATCAGCGCCGTTTCGCCCTCGAACGCACGTGCCTTGTGCGGACCGAAGACCGGCTCGGCCGGTGCCGTGACCTGCATCTGGTTCGCAACGGATCGCGTTACCGCATCGCCGGAGACGTCTCGCCCATGGAACGCGACCGCTTCGCCCGCACACTGGTTCAATCCATCGCCGACCGGGGCGGCGTTCTCGCCCTCGTCACCGCCAATCCTTCACAACACCAAACGTGAAACACTCAAGGAAAACGACCATGAACCGTATGTCTGCCCTGGTTTCGACCGCCATGTTCGCCGCACTTGCGGGAACCGCTCACGCCGACAAGGCCGTCGAAATCCGCTTCGCCGGTGAATTCGCCGGCAATGCCTTCTCCTGCGCCAACGCCTATGACGGCATCGGCGTGACCGGATCGACGGTCAACGTCGCCGATTTCCGTGTCTACGTTTCGGGTGTCGCACTGACGCGCGCCGACGGCACGGCCGTGCCCGTGGCGCTCGACCAGGACGGCAAATGGCAGATCCATGATGTCGCGCTCATCGACTTCGAGGATGCCTCGGGTGGCTGCGTCAACGGCACGCCCGAAACCAACATGGTTGTCCGGGGATCGGTACCTGACGGTGACTACACCGGCATGCGCCTGGATATCGGCGTTCCGTTCGCCCACAACCACGGCGACCCCACCCTTGCAGGCTCGCCGCTGAACCTCACCGCCATGTTCTGGAACTGGCAGGGCGGATACAAGTTCATGAAGGTCGACCTGGCCACCAACGGCCTTCCGATCGAGAAGATGCAGTCCGCCGCGGATCATTCCGGGCAGCCCGCGGCCGATGCCAAGCCCGCGCCCAAGGGCTGGTCTCTGCATCTGGGATCAACGATGTGCGCGGCCGATTCCAAGACGAGCGCCCCGAGCGCGTGCAAGAACCCCAACCTGGTTGCTGTCGCCTTCGCCGCGTTCGATCCGGCCTCGAACGTCGTCACCATCGATCCGGCCCGGGTGCTGACCGAGGCCAATGTCGACGTCAACGCGCCGGAAACCTCGCCCGGATGCATGTCGTTCCCGAAGGATGCCGACTGCAACGTCGTCATGGCGAAGCTCGGGCTTGCCTATGACGGCATTCCGGCTGGTCAGCAGACCCTCGTCGGCATGCGCTGAGTGCGGAGGCGGCAGGTGGCGGGACGAGCGGAATTGAAGACACTCCTGGCAAGTCTGGCCCTGGTGATGGCAGGCGGCTTTGCCGCCGCGCCGGCCATGCCGGGCGATCCGTCCGGATATGTCTGGGCGATTCCGGCCTGGCTGCCGCCGCCGCCGGTTCCGCAAGACAATCCGATGTCGGCCGACAAGGTTGAGCTCGGCCGGCATCTTTTCTACGATTCGCGCCTGTCGCTCGACGGGCGCACTGCCTGCGCGTCCTGCCACGAGCAAGCCCGTGCCTTCACCGACGGGCGCGCCCGCGCGCTCGGGGCGTTTTCGACCGAAGGCCATCGCAATGCCATGGCGCTCGTCAATGTCGGCTATTCGCCGGTGCTGACCTGGGCCAATCCCAACCTGCGCCGTCTCGAGTTCCAGGCCCTGCTGCCGATGTTCGGCCAGGAGCCGATGGAAATGGGGCTGGCGGGCATGGAACAGGAAGTCTTCGGCCGTCTGGGCGAGGATCCCGTCTATCGCCGCCTGTTCGCGGTCGCCTTTCCCGAACGCGGCGGGACCATCGATCTTTTCGCGGTGACCCGGGCAATTGCCGCATTCGAGCGCACGCTCATCTCCGCCGACAGCCCCTATGACCGTTACAAGTACGGCGGCGACGCCTCCGGATTCTCCGACGCGGCGAAGCGGGGTGAAGAGCTGTTCTTCTCCCATGAGCTGGAATGCTACCACTGCCACGCCGGGTTCAACTTCACCGACACGTTCAGGACGTCGAAAGGGGCGTTCGACGAGGTGGCGTTCCACAATACCGGGCTTTACGATGTAGATGGCCGCGGCGCCTATCCCGCGCATGGCGAGGGCGCCGCGCAGTTCACCGGCAAGGCGGCGCAGACCGGGGCATTCCGCACGCAGTCGCTGCGCAACATCGCCGTCACGGCCCCCTACTTCCACGACGGATCCGCCGCGACGCTCGACGAGGTCATCGACCACTATGCCGCCGGCGGGCGCACGCTGTGGATCAATGGCGTCAGGAGCGTCGGTTCGGCCAATCCCTACAAGGATTCGCTGATCGGCGGCTTCACACTCTCGCCCGGCGAGCGCGCGGACCTGATCGCCTTCCTGGAAAGCCTGACCGACAGCACGTTTCTCGCCAATCCGGCCTTTGCCGATCCCTGGCCTGAAGACCACCCCGCACGCGCCAACCGGCGCATGCCGGATTCCTGAACCCCAACACCGGAGATCCCGACCATGCTGAAACGATTTGTGTTCGCCGCCGTCCTGGCGTCGTCTTTCGCCGCTCCCGTCCTTGCCCACGAGGTCAAGGCCGGCGACCTGACGATCAACCATCCCTGGGCGCGCGCCACCGCGCCCGGCGCGCCGGTCTCCGGCGGCTACATGACGATCACCAACAGCGGCACCGCGCCGGACTTTCTCGTCGGCGGCGCGGCGGACTTCGCCGCCAAGGTGGAAATCCACGAAATGGTCATGGACGGCGACGTCATGAAGATGCGCCCGGTCGAGGGCGGCATCGAGGTGCCGGCCGGCGGCTCGGTCGAACTGAAGCCCGGCGGCCTGCATGTCATGTTCATGGGCATGAAGAAGCAGCTGGTGCCCGACACCTACGAGAAGGCCACGCTCGTGTTCAGGAACGCCGGCGAAGTCGCCGTCGAGTTCGCCGTCGAGGAAATGAAGATGCCGCAGATGGACCATTCGGCGCACGGCGCCCAGTCCGGGCAGCAGAACTGACCCCGCATCGGGGGCGGCGCCGTCCGCCCCCCTTGCGCTCGCGGCCTCCTCTGCTATCAGGCCGGCATGACCTTCCCGCGCGAACGCATCCGCAATTTCTCCATCGTCGCCCACATCGACCACGGCAAGTCGACGCTCGCCGACCGGCTGATCCAGGCCTGCGGCGGGCTTGAGGCGCGCGAGATGAAGGAGCAGGTGCTCGATTCCATGGACATCGAGCGCGAACGCGGCATCACCATCAAGGCGCAGACCGTGCGGCTGACCTACCGCGCCGCCGACGGGCAGGACTATGTGCTCAACCTGATGGACACGCCCGGCCATGTCGACTTCGCCTACGAGGTGTCGCGCTCGCTGGCGGCGTGCGAGGGCTCGCTGCTGGTGGTCGATGCCTCCCAGGGCGTCGAGGCGCAGACGCTGGCCAATGTCTACCACGCCATCGACGCCGGGCATGAGATCGTCGTGGTGCTGAACAAGATCGACCTGCCGGCGGCCGAGCCGGAGCGCATCAGGGAGCAGGTCGAGGAGGTGATCGGGCTCGATGCCTCCGACGCGGTGATGATCTCGGCCAAGACCGGCCTCGGCATCCCCGACGTGCTGGAAGCCATCGTCGCCCGCCTGCCGGCGCCGAAGACCGGCGACGCCGCCGCGCCGCTGAAAGCCATGCTGGTCGACAGCTGGTACGACGCCTATCTCGGCGTCATCGTGCTGGTGCGGGTCATCGACGGGGTGCTGAAAAAGGGCCAGACCATCCGCATGATGGGCACCGGCGCGAAATATCTCGTCGACCGCACCGGCGTGTTCACGCCGAAGATGCTCGCCGTCGACGGCCTCGGCCCCGGCGAGGTCGGCTTCATCACCGCCTCGATCAAGGAGGTGGCCGACACCCGCGTCGGCGACACCATCACTGACGACCGCCGCCCCGCCACGCAGGCGCTGGCCGGCTTCAAGCCGGCGCAGCCGGTGGTGTTCTGCGGCATCTTCCCCGTCGACGCAGCCGATTTCGAGGGCCTGCGCGCCGCCATCGGCAAGCTCCGGCTCAACGACGCCTCGTTCTCCTACGAGATGGAGACCTCCGCCGCGCTCGGCTTCGGCTTCCGCTGCGGCTTCCTCGGCCTGTTGCACCTGGAGATCATCCAGGAGCGGCTGGAGCGCGAGTTCAACCTCGACCTGATCGCCACCGCGCCCTCGGTCGTCTATCGCATCGCCCAGCGCGACGGCACGGAGCTGGAACTGCACAACCCGGCCGACCTGCCGGACCTGTCGCGCATCGACACCATCTCCGAGCCGTGGATCCGCGCCACCATCCTCACCCCCGACGACTATCTCGGCGGCATCCTCAAGCTCTGCCAGGACCGGCGCGGCGTGCAGGCCGACCTCTCCTATGTCGGCAAGCGCGCCATGCTCGTCTATGACCTGCCCTTGAACGAGGTCGTGTTCGACTTCTACGACCGGCTGAAGTCGATCTCCAAGGGCTATGCCTCGTTCGACTACGCGCTCACCGACTATCGCGAGGGCGACCTCGTCAAGATGTCGATCCTCGTCAACGAGGAGCCGGTGGATGCGCTGTCGATGCTCGTCCACCGCACGGCGGCGGAAAAGCGCGGCCGGGCGATGTGCGAGAAGCTGAAGGAACTCATCCCGCAGCACATGTTCAAGATCCCGATCCAGGCGGCCATCGGCGGCAAGGTGATCGCGCGCGAGACCATCTCGGCGCTCAGGAAGGACGTGACCGCCAAATGCTATGGCGGCGACGTGACGCGCAAGCGCAAGCTCCTGGAGAAGCAGAAGGAAGGCAAGAAGCGCATGCGGCAGTTCGGCCGCGTCGACATCCCGCAGGAAGCCTTCATCGAGGTGCTGAAGGTCGGGGAGTGAGGGCTTAGGGGCAGGGAGGGGAATGGCGGGTTTTGGCAACAACCAGCAGAAAGCTGCCGTTTAATTGCCAATCTCAACGGCCACACTCGGCAACCCTCTCCGGAAAGAATTATACTTGACCAGATAGTTGGGGACCAAACTTCAGGTTACATTGATTCCGGGAACAAATCATGATCATTTAGTATCCTCGCCCGATCCGGCTCGCCCTTATGACTGTTTCTCAAACTCAAATTCAACCGCCCGCCAATTGGCAGGATTTTGAAAGCGCTTCGGTCGTGCTCTGGGGAGACATTCTCAAGGACGATGGAATACATCGGTTTGGTCGCGGTGGACAAGCGCAGTACGGCTTAGACCTGATCGGTTATCGCGACGGTGACCCAAATCGACTCGTCGGCGTTCAATGCAAGTGCATTGATCTCGACAATGAACTCGATGAGACGACGGTGAGAGAAGAGGTGGGAAAGGTCGTCAATAGCGGCTTCCTGCTAACCGAGTACTTCATAACGCACACAGGGAAGAACGACGGTAAGCTCGACCGTCTTGCCACGGAATTAACCGCCGAACTTGCCAAAGATAATCGACGTATTCTCATCCGGGTATGGGGGTGGGGAACGGTCCGAGAGAGGATTTCGCGCTCCGAAAAAGCAACTCTGGCGTTCGATCCGACGTACAGTCCGTTTGCGGCCTCCATCAAGGATACCGTCGAAGAAGGCAACCGTACGGTTCTCCAATCGATCGAAAAACTGACAGTCATGGTGTCAGATCGACTTCCGAGCCCTGCCCCTTTCGATCCAACAGCTTCTGGAATAGCTGGTGAGGAACCTCTCGACCGAGAGATCGATCGCTACCGGAACATGATTGAAGGCGGCCTTCCCGCGAGTGCCCTGAAACTCCTTGAGGGCTTATGGGGTGATTTGGACGTCAACACCTCCGGCCGCATTCGCTTTCGGGTACGTGCCAACATAGGACATTGCCGGATTCAGCTCGGAGATGAGCTACACGGTGCCGAGGATCTCCTAGCGGCATACGAACTCTGGCCAGATAACGAAAAGTCGACATCGAACAGGATCTTGGCACTGCTGCTTCTGAACAGGTTCTTAGAAGCACGGGAAATGGCGTCTTCAGCATCCAAGTCCTATCCGGCATCCGGCATCATCGCCGCCTACCTCATTCAGTCTTGGCGCGACCCTGGATTGGATGATTCGGTCTTGGATCACGTTCCTGAAGGCCTGAAAGAGTCTGAAGAAGTCGTTGTGAACTATGTCGATCATCTACGATTTCACGAACGGATTCCCGAATGGTGGGATGCTGCGAATGCCGCCCTAGCCAAGTTCCCTGACAATCGGCAGCTTCAGCTTTACGCGGCCGACGCGACCGTCGATCAGTCGGTTCGCAAGCTGCGGGAGTGGATCAAGCTTTCAGACGAGGAAATCGAAGCAGTCCGTGCTGCATCGGATGTCCTTGGGACGGAATACGAGAGGATAAAGAGGCACGACTGCCCAGGTCGCCGGGACCATCGAGCTTACATTGCGAACTATGTCATATCGCTGTGTGCGGCGGGTGACTTCGAAGCCGCCGGAATGGTCGTCTCAGAAGCACTGACATTCGCGCCAGACGATCAATCGTTCATCACCTTGGCAGCCCAGGTCGGCTTCGAGATTAACGACAACGAGCTGCAAGATCGCGCGTTCCTCAATCTCAAGCGAGAGGGAACTCCGCTGCTGCTCGCCTGCCAGATCGCCGCACGACGGTCAGGTTGGGATTTTCTGCGCGATGTCACCGCAGATGAGGTGGCGACCCTTCTCGAACCCGAGCAGGGTGTCATTTCTGCGCTCATTGGGACGGCAAAGGCGAAGAATGCTGGGCCTGATCAAGCGCGCCAGATCGCTGAAGGGCTGGTTGTCGATACCAAAAACGACATCAGGGCTAGCATTGTCGCAGCCGGCTTAGCCGAGGACCTCGGCCTCCAGACTCTGGAAGACCAAGCATTCAGCAACGCGGTCAACGCGATCTCTGAGACGACAGGATATGCTGCGCGCATCATGGTGGCGCACTTCGCTATGAGGAAAGACCTCTACAGGATCGTCATTGGAATCCTGGACGGGCACGTTGACACCAGACATCACAGTCCGGAACTCGCGATGCTGGCCAGTGCCCATGCGCACGCGGTTCCCTCACGAGCCAGTGGAGCCAAGTTCTTCGAGTCGCTCTCGCAATCATTGCGCGACACCGAACGCTATCTGCGCCTTGAGGGTCTATACTACTATCACAGCGGCGATCTCGACAGAGCGGAAGGCGCCTTTCGTAAACTGCATGATCTCAGACCAAGCAGTTGCGATGCGCTCCTACTGCTGGCCCAGACACGAGGAAGAAGCGCTAGGAGCTACGAGCCGCTCGTCGACCTTCTAGAGCCGATCAAAATCGAGAATTTGGAAGGTCGACCTCTTCACAAGGTTCAAGTCGCGCAGATGCTCCAGCGGATCGGACGCAGCGACGAGGCGATTCGACTTGGCTATGGCGCCCTGCAAGAAGGCCAGGACGACGCTGCCACAAACCTGCACTTCGCTGGGCTTATCTTCTTGGCAGAGAAGGCGACTGTCTTAGATGCCCCAGCAACCGTTCAGGAAGGCGCTTGGGTTGAGATTACCGGACCGAAAGGAGAGACCAATTCGTTCCTGCTTCACCACGGACCTGATCGGCCATCTGATCGGGTGTACGGCCTTTCGCATCAATACGCCCTACAAACCTTGAACCGCGCGGTTGGCGACGAATTCAGCGTTCCCCATCCGACAGGGCCGCAGGTTTGGCGCATCACGCAGATCAAGAGCCGCTACCTGCATGCGTTCCATGACATTACGGAGCACTTCAACGAACGCTTTCCTGATCATCAGGGCTTCTGGAAGATAACAACTCACGGCGACGACATCTCCGAACTGCTTGCAGTTGTGCAGAAGCAAGGAGAAGACCGGGATCGCAAACTGCTTCTCTATCACGAGAAATCGATTCCGCTGCAGGTCATGGCGGGACAGGGCAACGTCATTTTTTTCATGGAAACGGTTCGTGCGACGGGAGGAGAAATCAAAACCTGCCAAGGCACAGCGCCAGAGCGTGACCGAACCCAAAGATGGATCGACGAACACAAGTCTAGCGGCGCAGTTCTTGACACCCTCACATTTTGGACGGTTGCGGATCTTGAAGCGGTCGATGTCTTGAAAGCTGTATTCGGAAGAGTTGTGGTGTCCCGGCCAACGTCAGATGATATCTCCGAACTCAAGAACGAGCAGGTCTACGACGGAAACCGCAAGAGCGGTACGACATCCTACTATAAGGGTCAGTTCTCCTACACAGAGAACACGCCTAAAACCGCAAAAGCGGCGAGCGATCTGATCGGGAAGCGGGAGGCTCTTTTCAAGAGCGACATTGAGGTCGTGCCCGTCTTACTGAGAGACAATCCTAGCTTAGAAATTGAGGAGCTGATTGCGAAGGTTGGCATCGAGGTAATGGCACCCGCGCTCGTCGCGGCGATGGACCAGATGCTCCTTGTTTCGGACGACTTGAGCTTTCGTGTGCTGGCGAGGCACACATGCAAGGTGCCGGTGGCGTGGCTACAGGCCGTCTTCATGTACGCCTATGAGAGCGGGATCATTGGAATCAAACGGCATTCAGATCTCGTTGCTGGCCTCGCCGCCCGGCGTCACGGCTTTGTCTCCGTCGACCCCGCGATATTGGAGGCTGCGGTTCCTGCTACGGGCGCCCGCGTTGGCGAGCAATTCGGTCACTTGGTCGAGTATCTTGGGAGCAAAGGTGCCGATATGAAATCGCACCTTAATGTAACCGTCGCATTCTTGTCATCGATCTGGGACCGATCAACTATAGGGCTCGCCGAGATGTCTGCTACAGGGCTGCTTCTGGAGAAGATCACAAGGTCTACAGGCGGTGATACCGAATTGCTGCTGCGCCGGGTCGACGGCGAGGTTCGCGATTTGAGATTTCGAGAGTATCTACGCCACTGGGTTCGAGGGCATTTCCTCCCCTTTTCACTCTGATATGCGGCCTGATAGGCTCATTTGATCTACTGTCATTTTCGCCGGCAACGTCTGCTTTCGGAAATGAGCTGTACAATATCTGCGTCCGCAATGGCGGCGCATACCAGCCACCTACCATGAAATGAACCGACGGCGGGACCGGGCCGATACCCGCTTTTCTCGTTCTCCGCCCCATTCAATCCACCTCCCCCCACCGCCCCTTATCCTTCCCCCGCCTGCAAGCGGGACGGATGCCATGGACGCGACAATCGAGACCTGGAGGGACCAGCTGCTGCGCATCGTCGCCACGGTTACGGCGATGATTGCCGCCGCGCCGCTGCCGCGCGCTGCGTGGCGG
>JBATNB010000486.1:0-2987 GCA_049290135.1 Rhizobiaceae bacterium | reverse complement strand
TCGGCAAGCAGCACCGCGTACCGCGCATCGCGGCGCAGGACCTGGCCGATGGCGCGGCCGACCCGACCCGCACCGACGATGACCACGCGCCGTCGCGCGCTCGGTTGTGACCGGCCTGCCGGCATTGTCTTACCCATGGAACCGCGAGAGAAAGGACCTCAGCCGCTCGGACTTCGGATTGCGAAGAATGTCGTCGGCGCTGCCTTCCTCGGCGATGCGCCCCTGCTCCATGAAGATCACCCGGCTGGCCACGTCGGCCGCGAAGGCCATCTCGTGGGTGACAAGCACCATGGTCATGCCGTTCTCGGCCAGGCCGCGGATCACCTGGAGGACCTCGCCCACGAGTTCGGGATCAAGCGCGCTGGTGACTTCATCCAATAGGATCGCGTCGGGCTCCATCGCCAGTGCCCGCGCAATGGCAACGCGCTGCTTCTGGCCACCCGAAAGATGCGCGGGATAGACATCGCGCTTGTCGGCAAGCCCGACCAGGCCGAGGAGGTCGGTCGCTTTCGCCTCCGCTTCCCGGCGCGGCTTGCCCAGAACCTTGATCGGTCCCGCGGTGACGTTCTGCAGCACCGTCATGTGTGGAAACAGGTTGAAGTGCTGGAAAACCATGCCGACCCGGCGACGCAGTTCGCCCGTGCCGATGGTGCCCTCGCCGCTGCGGAAGCGCTCGGTCACTCTCCGGCCGCGATAGCGGACCTCGCCCGCGGTCGGCACTTCCATCATGTTGAGGCACCGGATCAGGGTCGATTTGCCCGAGCCTGACGGTCCGATGATGCCGACGACCTCTCCAACAGCGATGGAGAGATCGATGTCCTTGAGCACATGAAGGTCTCCGAACTTCTTGTTCAGTCCCCTGGCCGAAAGGACGGGTGCCGGGCTGTTCATGACTGCCACTCCGATTTGCCTGGGGTCCCGGCCCTAGTCGCTGCGCCGCATCCGGCGTTCGTACATGTCGGCGAACTGGGTCAGGGGGAAAAGCATGACGAAATACATGACGCCGGCGAGCGTGTAGGCTTCCAGCGGCCGGTAGGTTTCGGAATTGACCACCGACGTCATGTAGGTCAGTTCGGCAATCGAGATCGCGTAGAGCAGCGATGTGTTCTTCACCTGGATGACCGACTGGTTGATGAACGCCGGCATCATCTTCTTCACCGCCTGGGGCAGGATGACGTAGCGCATCGCCTGGATGCCGGTCATGCCGATGGCAAGCGCGGCTTCCCGCTGCCCCTTGTCGATGGCGTTGATGCCGCCGCGAAAGATCTCCGCGTAGAACGAGCCGACGTAGAGCGACAGCATCAGCAGTCCGGCGGTGGTGTTCGAGATGGAAAAGCCAAGCAGCAAAGGCAGCGCGTAATAGGCCCACAGGATCTGCATCAGCAGCGGCGTGCAGCGGAAAATCTCCTGGTAGGCGCGGGCAAGGATGCGAAGCGCGGCGAACCGCGAAAGCCGGGCGAAGGCGACGAACAGCCCCACGACCATGCCGATGGCGATGGATCCCACGGTGTAGAGCAGTGTTGTCCAGATGCCGCGCAAAAAGAGATCGAACGACTGCAGGACGGTGAAGAAATCCCATTGGTACAACGCCACCTCCCCTGGTCGGTTCCGCGGGTCGGAAGCGGGACGCGCAGCAGCGGCGCGTCCCGCTTGGTCGAAGCCGCATCAGCCGTTGATGTCGAAGCCTTCGGGAAGATCCTGCAGCAAGATGCCGAAGGGTTCGAGCCCTTTCAGGATCCAGGTCTGGTTGTTGCCGACGCGGCGGTTGTAGTCGGCCCAGGCCGAGACGAACTTCTTGAAGGTCTCGTCGGCGGTATAGTTAATGCCGATCACCGAGGGCGACGACAGGATCGGCTGCGGCACGTAGACCTGGCCGATGGCGGCGTTCTTCTTGGTCATCACCATGCCGTTGAACACGGTGTTGATGATTGCGTCCGCCTTGCCGGCGGCCACCGCGATGACCGCCTCGTCGCGGGTCTTGAAGCGCAGGATGTTGGCGTTCGGCAGATAGGCCTTGGTGATCTGGTCCTGCGCCGATCCGAGATCGACGGCGATGGTCACGGCCGGATCGTTGAGCTCGGCCCAGGACTTGCTGGCGAGTTCCGGTTTCGGCGAGATGATCACGAAGCTGTTGTAGTAGGTCGGATCGGAGAAGTGCACCGCCAGCGCCCGTTTGGGCAACGCGGTCAGCGCGAAGGCGAGATCGACCTTGCCCGACTGGACATCGAGGATCGAGTTCGCCCAGCTTGACTCGACCACTTCCAGGCCGACGCCGAGTTCCTCGGCCATGTTCTTGCCCATCTCGATGACGAAGCCGCGCCATTCACCGGTGCGCGGGTCCTTCGAGAAATAGGGGTCTTCGCCGAGAATTCCGGCCACCCGCAGCACGCCGCGGTCACGGATTTCCTTCACGGTGCCGCCGACATCCTGCGCCTGCGCCGCGGCCGAACCGAGGCCAAGCGCAATGGCGGCAGTGAAGGCGAGTTTGCGAAACAGATTCATTGTGGTCCTCCCATTACAAGGTGCCCGCGCGGACGGCTGCCGACGTGCGTTGCCGATTTAGCCGGACGCCTGGGCGCGGCACCATGCAAATAACCTCTCCGACATACAAACATTCTTGTATTACCGACCGCCGGAGCGGAAGGCTGGGGCGGCGTGTGGCGACGGAAGCGCGCCCTCGATCGCATCGAACCTCGGGCACTTCCGCCCGCATGCAAGAAAATTTGTAACTTAGCGCGGTTTCTTGCATCGGCAGGAAAACCGCGCGTGGCTAATCTTTCGACGCTCTTGGTCGGAAGATGTGAAACATGGAACGTGGGGATGCATGCGATGTCGTGGTGGTCGGCGCCGGCATTGTCGGCGCGTCGATCGCGCATCATCTCGCGCGCCGGGGATTGGCGGTCACCGTTATTGATCGCATCGGTCCGGCGGCGGCGGCGTCGGGCGCTTCCGATGGCGCGGTCTCGGTGGCGTCCAAGCGCCCGGGC
>JBATNB010000485.1:0-1691 GCA_049290135.1 Rhizobiaceae bacterium | reverse complement strand
GTGTCGATCCGCGCGATGCGCGCGCTCTGGCAGGCCGAGAGGCCGAGCGCGGCGATCGCGGCGGCGGCGAGAGCGGTACTCCTGACGAGCATGGCGTTGGTCCCCGTGTCCATGTCGCGAACCTGTCGCGACTGCACTGTCCTCAAGCAGCGAATCTTGGCGAAATTGCAACCCGGTTACGGTTAAGAAACCGTTGCGTCGACCCGTCGCAGCACGTCGGCGCACGGAACGAAGACAAAACCGTGCGGCGAAACGATGTGGCACTCGCGCAATCCGTGCGGCTTGTCGAGGCTGCCGGCGAGCACGGCATGACCTGATTCGCGCGCCGCCGCCTCGGCCTTGTCGGGGTCGCAATCGTAGAGGCGAAGCTCCACGCCGGCGCCGCGGGTCTCCGCGCCGCGCACAATCCCGATCAGCGGATGGCGGTCATAGGCGTGGTCGGCATGCAGGAGCAGGAGGCCGCCGGCGATGCGCACCACCGCGAAATCGGGATCGGCATAGACGATCGCGGCGCCGAACACGGCGACGAGGAATTCAACCTCCGGCTCCACCGCTTCCACCAGAAGATTGACGCCGAGGCCGGCCAGCGTGCGGCCGAACGCGTCGGCCGGCATGAACGGATCGCCGGTTCGTTTCTTCATTTCACGGTCCTCCGGTGGCGCGCCTGGCGGCGGGGTCTTGAAAGAGCGGCCGAAACCATCCAATTGCCGATCATGTCGCTCCGCCGCACGCTGTTTCCCAACCGATACCATTCCGGCCCGCCATCGCACAATTTCGACGGCCATGCCTTTTACAATCCGGGCGGCACGGCGCCACGCGGGTTCGCCGACCTGATGCGCTGGCAGTTCTCGCGCACCGAGGAGAACCGGCGCGAGCGCTGGCCCGCGGCCTTTCCCTCGCCGTTTGCTCCGAGCGTGCCGGAAAGAAGGCTCGACGGCAACGCCATGCGGGTGACCATGGTCGGGCATGCCACGCTGCTGGTCCAGGCGGCGGGCATGAACATCCTGACCGATCCGGTGTGGTCGAAACGGGTCTCGCCGCTGGCCTTCGCCGGGCCGGCGCGGGTCAACGCCCCCGGTATCCGGTTCGAGGACCTGCCGCCGGTGGATGTCGTGCTCCTGACCCACAATCACTATGACCACATGGATCTTTCCACGCTCGCCCGGCTGAAGGCCAGGCACGATCCGCTGGTCGTGACGCCGCTCGGCAACCAGACCATCCTGGAACGCGCCATCCCCGGGGTGCGCTGCGTGACGGGAAACTGGGGCGACGCGGTGCGCCATGACGGGCTGACCATCCATTTCGAGCCGGCGCACCACTGGTCGGCGCGCGGCATGGGCGACCGCAGCCATGCGCTGTGGGCGGCATTCATGATCGAGACCGGGGCCGGCTCGATCTATCATGTCGGCGATACCGGCTTTCACGGCGGGCAGCATTATCGCGACGTGCGCGCCCGCCATGGCTCGCCCCGGCTCGCCATCCTGCCGTTCGGCGCCTATGAACCGCGATGGTTCATGGCCGACGTGCACCAGAACCCGGCGGAGGCGGTGGAGGGGTTCGGCCTGCTCGGCGCGGCCCATGCCGCCGGGCATCACTGGGCGACGTTCCAGCTGACCAACGAGGCGGTGACAGCGCCGCGCGAGGCACTGCATGCCGCGCTCGACGCCGCCGGGATCGACCGGGCGCGATTC
>JBATNB010000484.1:0-3508 GCA_049290135.1 Rhizobiaceae bacterium | reverse complement strand
CATCCGAATCGCGCCCGAAGATCTCCAGCACGCCGACAGGCGGCAGCACGCCGCGCGGGCGGAACTTGCGGGCGGACCGCTCGGCAAGCCCGTCGTCGGCAAGCGTCTCCAGCAATGCCGCCAGTTCGCGCCGCTCGACACCCTTCAGGCCGAAGGCGCGCGCGATCTCGCGCTTGCCGGCGCGTTCCGGATTGTCGCGGATGAAGGCGAGAATGTCCTCGCGCGACGGCATCCCGCCTTGTTCGGGGCGGTCGCGCCGCGACGCCATCGGCTCAGCCCTTGCCCTTGCCCTTGCGGGCGGGGCGCGCGGGGCTCTTGCCTTCGCGTTCGGCGATGAGGGCGAGGGCTTCCTCCATCGTCACGCTTTCCGGCGCCTTGCCCTTGGGCAGCGTGGCGTTGACCTTGCCCCAGTTGACGTAAGGGCCGTAGCGCCCGGCCTTGACCGTGACCGGCCCGCCGGAGGGGTGGGCACCGAGGTCCTTGATGGATTGCGGCGCCGCCCGCCCGCGCCCGCCGGGGCCTCTGGCAACCTTCTCGGCAATGATGGACACGGCGCGATTGAGGCCGACGGAGAACGCCTCGTCGGGATTGTCGAGGTTGGCGAAGACGCCGTCATGGGCGACATAGGGGCCGAACCGGCCGATGCCGGCGGAGATCATCTTGCCCGATTCGGGGTGCTGCCCGATGTCGCGCGGCAGCGACAGCAGCGCCAGCGCCTTCTCGTGGTCGAGCGTTTCGGGCGACCAGCCCTTCGGCAGGCTCGCCCGCTTGGCGTCCTTGCCCTCGCCGCGCTGGACATAGGGGCCGAAGCGGCCGCCGCGCACGGTGATTTCCTCGGCCGTGTAGGGGTCCTTGCCGAGCACGCGGGCGCCATTGCCACCGGATTCGCCATTTCCATCGGCGGTTTCGCCGAGCTGGCGCGTGTAGCCGCACTCCGGATAGTTCGAGCAGCCGACGAATGCGCCATACTTGCCGAGCTTCAGCGCCAGGCTGCCATTGCCGCATTTCGGGCAGACGCGCGCATCCTTGCCGTCCTCGGCGGCGGGGAAGATGAGCGGCGCGAGGTCCTCGGTCAGCGCGGTCAGCACGTCGCCGATGCGCAGTTCGCCAATGTCGCTGACGGCACCGGAGAAATCCTTCCAGAACTCGCGCAGCACGTCCTTCCAGTCGCGCCTTCCGCCGGAAATGTCGTCGAGCTTCTCCTCCAGCGCGGCGGTGAAGTCATATTCGACGTAGCGCCCGAAGAAGCTCTCCAGGAACGCGGTGACGACCCGGCCCTTGGCCTGCGGCGTCAGCCGGCGTTTCTCGTTGGCGACATAGCCGCGATCCTCGAGCGTCTTGAGAATGGCCGCGTAGGTCGACGGGCGACCGATGCCGAGTTCCTCGAGCTTGCGGATGAGCGAGGCTTCCGAATAGCGCGGCGGCGGCTCGGTCGAGTGCTGGGTGGCCGCGATCGCCTCGCGACCGAGCGATTCGCCATCGCGGATATCGGGCAGGCGACGATTGTCCTCGTCGTCCGATTCGTCGTCGCGATCGTCGGTATAGGCGGCGAAGAAACCGTCGAAGCGCACCACCGAGCCGGTCGCGCGCAGCTCGGCGCGCCGTGCGCCGGCCATCGCCTCGATCTCGACCGTCGTGCGCTCGATGTCGGCCGCCGCCATCTGCGAGGCGATGGCGCGGCGGTAGACGAGTTCGTAGAGCCGGTACTGGTCCGGCTCCAGCACGCCCTTCACCTGGTCCGGCGTGCGGGAGAAATCCGTCGGCCGGATGGCCTCGTGGGCTTCCTGGGCGTTCTTGGCCTTGCTCGAATAGTGGCGCGGCTTGTCCGGCAGATAGCGCGCGCCGTGCTGGCCGGCGATGGCCGCGCGCGCCGCCTCGATGGCTTCCGGCGCCATCTGCACGCCATCGGTTCGCATGTAGGTGATGAGGCCGACCGTCTCGCCGCCTACATCCATGCCTTCGTAGAGGCGCTGCGCCACCTGCATGGTGCGCGAGGCGGAAAAGCCGAGCCGCGACGAGGCCGCCTGCTGCAACGTGGAGGTGATGAAGGGCGGGGCGGGGTTCCGCTTCGTCGGCTTCGATTCGGTCGAGGCGACGCGGAAGGACGCCGCCTCCAGCATGGCGACGATGTCGTCGGCCTGCGCCTTGCCGGAAATGTCGAGCTTCTGCAGCTTGCGGCCGTCAAAGCCGGTCAGGCGCGCCTCGAACCCGTCGCCGCGCGGCGTCTTCAGCCGCGCCGCGATCTGCCAGTATTCCTCGCGCACGAACCGCTCGATCTCGCCCTCGCGGTCGCAGATCAGCCGCAGCGCCACGGACTGGACGCGGCCGGCCGAGCGCGCGCCCGGCAATTTGCGCCACAGCACCGGCGACAGCGTGAACCCGACAAGATAGTCGAGCGCACGGCGGGCAAGGTAGGCATCGACCAGGGCGGCGTCGATCTCGCGCGGATGCGTCATCGCCTCGGTGACGGCCTGCTTGGTGATGGCGTTGAACACGACGCGCGAAACCGGCTTGTCCTTCAGCGCGCGCTTCTGCCTGAGCACTTCCAGCACATGCCAGGAAATCGCCTCGCCCTCGCGATCCGGGTCGGTCGCCAGGATCAGCGCGTCGCCCGATTTCACCGCCGTGGCGATGTCGGACAGCCGCTTGGACGATTTGGCGTCGATCTCCCAGACCATGGCGAAATCATCGTCGGGCTTCACCGAACCGTCGCGCTCGGCCAGATCGCGCACATGGCCGAACGACGGCAGCACCGTGTAGCGGCTGCCGAGGTATTTCTTGATGGTTTTCGCCTTGGCCGGCGATTCGACGACGACGACGTCCATGAGGCTCCGTGGATCCGGCTGGGTGAGGCGCGCCAGGGCAATGGCGAGAAAGCCGCGACCAAATGGACGTTTGGCCGCTGGGGGTCAAGGCCGTTGTTGGACCCAGGCCCGGCACGGGGCGGTTTCGTGGATACAATCAAAAGGCGAAACTGCTGTTGTTGCAATCCTGAATATGTATTATCACGATGCCGCAGGGGAATGGCGAGTGTTTCGCCGGTCGGCCCGGCCCGCGGGGAAACGCGGGTGAAATGCATGATTGGGGACGTTCATGATCCGCAATGGCGAGGCCGGCAACCGCAGGACCGAAACGCTGGACTACATGCAGTCGATGCTGGGCCAGCTTCGTACCATGGCGCTCGCCGAACGTTGCGACATGCTCGGCTATTTCATCGAGATGGCCTATGTCGAGGTGAGCGACATCCTGCGCGGCGAACGGCCGATGCGTTCGGGCATGCCGTCAGATCAGGACAAGCGACACAGCGCCGCCTGAATGGCGTTCCAGCCGGCCGGCGAGGTCGAGTTCCAGCAACACGAGATGCACCATAGCCGGCGGCAGGCCGGTATGGCGGATCACCTCGTCGATCGGCGTCGGCGTCGGCCCGAGCGCTTCGAGAATGCGCGCGCGGGCATCGTCGCCCGGCGGCGGTGCATCCGGGCCGGTCTCCGGCTCGTCGAGCGTGAAC
>JBATNB010000483.1:0-2839 GCA_049290135.1 Rhizobiaceae bacterium | reverse complement strand
CTGGCAGGTTCGGCTGTGGCCGCCAACCATTACTTTCAGTTCTTCTGCCGGCCGGTGACTTGGGCCACTGTTGTACTTGTCTTGTCATTTCCCCCGGTCTTATTCTTCAACCTCTACCGTGAACGAGTGCAGAAATTCCGAGGTGTCATCTCGTTCCTCTTCGGATGCGCGGCTTGCATCTGTCTCTATTGCATCCTGTTCATCTGGGAGTGGAATCTACTGGCGTTGCCAGTGACGCTTGTTAGACCCGTTGCGATACTCGCATACGTGCCCCACTTCTTCCTCATTCAGATCGTCGTGCTGGTCTTCTCCCGTCGTCGATTGATCGATCGTGCCTATTTCAAAGTCGCGTTACTATCGGGAGCAGCATTCGCTTTGGTGATGGCTGCTTGGTTCACCGTCAATGCAAGAACGGTCTTCCATGCACTTCGATGTGGCCCAGAAGCCGCTTCAGCGATCAAGCGGTCATACATGACAGAGCGGATGCTTGGTATCAGTTGGAAGTATCATCTCTCATTCTGTGCATACGATGGCTGGCGTCCGCCGCTACACGACCCTGCACTCGTCTCAGCGCTCTGGCTGAACGTCCTGATCGAACCCGCCTTGCGTTCCGCAGGGTTAGAGGATTCTTGTGAAGGGGAACAATGGCCCGGTTTCGTGTTCACGGATGTACGTCAGCGGTATTCGCTGGAACGGGCGATCATCATCTATCAACACGTGTTCCCGGACCATCCACTTCGCGAGAACTGCTCTTGCGCAAAAGAAGAAAGTGCCACCTACCTGAACGATCCGCTTTGGCGATAGCGCATTCCGCGTGAGCGATATGAGCAAGTAGCCCGCAAGCGAGCCCCGGCTCAAGGCCGGGGTGACCAAGCGCGCACTATTTGTTCCAAAAGCGCCCGAGGGGCTTCTGTTTCCCATGGCGCACACGGTACACCACCACATCGGCACCCTCCATGGCATACCACACCACATAGGGAAAGCGGGACAGGACCGCCGCGCGATAGACTTTCTTGCGAACTGCGAAACCGGGCGGGTTCTCAACGATGAACCGAAGGCACTCGCTCAACTCCTCCCGGAACTGGGCACCGAGTCCAGGACGTTGTACCTCGTACCACAAGTGCGCCTGCCGAATTTCCTCCAGGGCCTCTGGCTTGATGACCAGCATGCGGTCTATCGCTCGATGTCCTTCTTCAGGATCTCCTCCACTTGCTGCCAGGTGTAGGAGCGGCTCTCGCCGTTCAGGTGGCGTTCGCGGCGCTCATCAAGCATGGCGAGTTCATCGTCGGAGAGATCCAGGTCGGCAGGCTCGTGGCGCAAGGCGCGTTGTTGTAAACGGTCTTCTTCCAGGATGCGCTGCACCTCCTGCCAGGTGTAGGTGCGGTCCGTTCCTGTAGGTTCATGAACAACGCTCATGTGCTCGTTGGGAGCGCTATAGACCCGAGGCGCGTCGAGCACGTGCTTGATCGCGAGCAAGCGGATCTTATCATTGATCAGTGCGATACGTTCCAGCAGCTCCAGCTTCAGGGTCTTGAGGTCCATGGATCAAAGCTACAGCCGGAACGAAATGCCCGCGTGAGCGATAGAAGCAAGTAGCCCGGACCGCGAGGCTCTGCGAGTGGGAGGACTACTGCCCCGTCCCGGGTCGGGCCCGGGATGACAGCCCGGGGTAAACTCCTAGCGCGACCCGCCTGCTCCCGAGCAACGCCGAAGGTGTAGATCGCAGGGCGCGAAGCGACCGAGAGGCTTTGCGAAGCGAAGGGATGAGGCGGGGCACGCCCAAAACCTCCACAAGAGAGTTTGCCACACCTAAGCCGCTAATGGACTTCAATGGACGCTTATGGCCTGCTGTCCATTCGCGTCCATACATGTCCATAGGGTTTACTTTGCCCGCATGCAACGGACCAACCACGCCTGCGGAGAATGGGTCGCGGGGCCGACAAGAATGAAGAATGTAGAATGTAAAATGTTCAACTTCGAACGGACGCACGGCATTCAGCTTTCTTCATTCTACATTCTACATTTTACATTCCGCTCATGAGCACACAGCTTCAGAACAATCGCCGGCCAGTGGGAGCCGCTGCGCGGAAGAACCAAGTCACAAGGCTCAAGTCTCAAGGATCAAGGTCTCCTGATCCTGAGCAACGAACATTCGACCTTCGCACCATGCAACTCGAGAATTACATCGCCGGCCAATGGGTCGCATCTTCGGCAAGAATGAAGAATGTAGAATGTAAAATGTCCAACTCCGAACGGGACCGCAGCATTCAGCCATCTACATTCTACATTTTACATTTTACATTCCGCTCATGAGCACACAGCTTCAGAACTACATCGCCGGCCAATGGGTCGCCGGTTCCGGCAAACAAGCGGAACTCCTCGACGCCTCCACCGGCGAGCTCATCGCCACCACCTCCTCCGGCGGCCTCGACTTCGCCCACATGCTCCACTACGCCCGCACCGTCGGCGGTCCGCCTCCCGCTGATGCGGGACGAGGACGCCTGCTTCAGATGACCTTCCCCGAGCGCGGCTCGTTCACGACAGCAGTAATCGTACCCACAGCATCCACAGCACTCGGATCATGCAACTGAACAACTATGCTTGCGGCCAATGGGTCGCTGGTTCCGGCAAACAGGCAGAACTTCTTGACGCCAGCACTGGAGAACTGGTAGCAACCACGTCGAGCAACGGCCTGGATTTCGGCCGCATGCTGTCCTATGCCAGAGAAGTCGGTGGTCCTCCCTTGAGGAAAATGACGTTCCCGGAAAGGGGCCGCATGCTCAAGGCCCTCGCCCAATACCTCTTCGACCGCAAGGACAAATACTACGAGATCAGCTAC
>JBATNB010000482.1:0-3100 GCA_049290135.1 Rhizobiaceae bacterium | reverse complement strand
ATCGCCGGCGCGCCGGGATCGGGCAAGTCGACCGTGGCGGCTGACCTGGAGGGGCGGCTGAACGCGACTGTCCCCGGCCTCGCCGCGCTGCTGCCCATGGATGGCTTCCATTTCGACGACACGCTGCTTGATCGCCTCGGGCGGCGGGACCGCAAGGGGGCGCCCGACACGTTCGATGTCGCCGGACTGCGGGTGACGCTGGAACGCCTGGCGCGGAACGACGAGCCGGAAATCGTCGTCCCGGTGTTCGATCGCACCCTGGAGATCGCCAGGGCCGGCGCGCGGGCGATCGACCGTTCCGTTGCCATCATCGTGGTCGAGGGCAATTACCTGCTGCTTGACGCCGAACCGTGGCGTTCCCTGCATGGCCTGTTCGACATGACGGTGATGCTGGAGACGCCGGAGGAGGACCTGCGCCGCCGCCTCGTGGAGCGCTGGTCCGGCCTCGGTCTTTCGCCGCGCGAGATCGCGCGCAAGGTGGAGGAGAACGACCTCCCGAACGGCAGGAAGGTCGGGAGCGGCAGCATCGCCGCGCACTGGGCACTGGCGAACTGAACTGTCCCCGGCCGCGAACGGCCTGCCGGACCGCCGGGCGCATTGATCGCTTCCCATCCATCCGGGCGCATGGTAGGAGCCCGCGCCAATCCTGATGCAGGAACATTCGAATCGCCGGGCGCAACGCACCGGCGTTTCGCGCATTCATTCAAGAAGGGATCGGCCATGGCGCAAATCATTTCGACCGCAACCGGGGAACTGGCGCTCACCTTCGACGACGTGCTGCTGTTGCCCGGGCATTCCACGGTGATGCCGGGCGAAACCGACATCCGCACGCGGATCGCCGGCGACATCGACCTCAACCTGCCGATCCTGTCCTCGGCGATGGACACGGTGACGGAATCGCGGCTTGCCATTGCCATGGCGCAGGCCGGCGGCATCGGCGTCATCCACCGCAACCTCTCGCCGGCCGAGCAGGCCGAGGAGGTTCGCCAGGTCAAGAAGTTCGAAAGCGGCATGGTGGTCAACCCGGTGACCATCGGCCCCGATGCGACGCTCGCCGACGCGCTGGCGCTGATGAAGGCGCACGGGATTTCCGGCATCCCGGTGGTGGAGGACGGCGGCAGGGCCGGAACGCCCGGCCGTCTGGTCGGCATCCTGACCAATCGCGATGTCCGGTTCGCCTCAGATCCGGGACAGCGCATCTACGAACTGATGACGCGCGAGAACCTCGTCACGGTGCGCGAAAGCGTCGACCAGGAGGAAGCCAAGCGGCTGCTGCACAAGCATCGCATCGAGAAGCTGCTCGTGGTCGATGGCAAGGGGCGCTGCGTCGGCCTCGTCACGGTCAAGGATATCGAGAAGTCGCAACTGAACCCGAACGCGGCCAAGGACGCGCAAGGCCGCCTGCGCGTCGCCGCCGCGACCTCCGTCGGCGATGACGGCTTCGAGCGGGCCGAACGTCTGGTCGATGCCGGGGTCGACCTGCTGGTCATCGACACCGCGCACGGCCATTCGCAACGCGTGCTCGACGCGGTGGCGCGGGCAAAAAAAATCTCCAACTCGGTGCGCATCCTCGCAGGCAACATTGCCACGCGCGATGGCGCGAAAGCGCTGATCGACGCCGGAGCCGACGCCGTCAAGGTCGGGATCGGTCCCGGCTCCATCTGCACCACGCGCATCGTCGCCGGCGTCGGCGTGCCGCAGCTTTCGGCGGTCATGAGCGCGGCGGAGGAAGCCGACAAGGCCGGCATCTCGGTCATCGCCGACGGCGGCATCAAGTTTTCCGGCGATCTCGCCAAGGCGCTCGCCGGCGGCGCGCGCGCCGCGATGGTCGGCTCGCTGCTGGCCGGCACGGACGAAAGCCCCGGCGAGGTGTTTCTCTACCAGGGGCGCTCGTACAAGGCCTATCGCGGCATGGGCTCCGTCGGCGCGATGGCGCGCGGTTCGGCCGACCGCTATTTCCAGGCCGAGGTGCGCGACGCGCTGAAACTGGTGCCTGAAGGCATCGAGGGCCAGGTGCCCTACAAGGGGCCGGTATCGGGCGTGCTGCATCAGCTCGCGGGCGGCCTGAAGGCGGCGATGGGCTATATCGGCGCCGAAAACCTGCCGGCTTTTCGCGACAAGGCGCAGTTCGTGCGCATCACCAATGCGGGCCTGCGCGAAAGCCACGCCCACGACGTGACCATCACGCGCGAAAGCCCGAACTATCCGGGCGCGACCTGAGATGAAACGGGCGATTCCGATCCTGGTGCTGGCGCTGGCCGCGACGGTCTATGCCGTCATGCTGGCGTGGTCGCTGCCGCATCTGGTGGCGATCGCACGAGACGGCGGACTTGCCGACGCGCGCCTGTTCGACCTGCGCCCCGGCGGCTACGGGTTCGAGGATGCGAGGCAATTGCTGATCGCGCTCGGCGAACCCGGCCGCGCCTTCTACACCGGGGTCCAGCACCGGCTCGACGCGGCATTCGCGGTGTTGAACGGGCTTTCGATGCTCATCGGCCTGACTTTCGTGGCCCGCCGCCTCGGCCTCGCCGGGCGCGCGGCTACGGCGAGCGCCATCGTGCTCGGCCTGGCGGTCGCCGGCTTCGACCTTGCCGAAAACATCGCCGTCGCCGGCCTGCTCGACGCCGGTCCCGAAGCCATCACCCCGGCGATGGTCGCGGCCGCCAGCCGCTTCAGCGTGCTGAAATCCACCGCGGTCACCGGCGCGCTGACATTGCTTCTTGCCGGGTTCGCCGTGGCGGCGTATCGCCTCGTCAGGGACCGTTGGCGGAGGGGCCAGCCATGATGACGGACGGCCGGCTTGCCCGGATCACGACAGGTCTGGCGCTCGCTGCGGCCGTGGCGCTGGGCCTCTGGCACAATGTCGTGTTCAAGCCGTGGGCCGGCGCCGGAAACGGCCCCGACAGCCGGTTCAGCGGCTATGACCTGGCCTGGTTTTCGCACTGGCTCGGCAATTTGCAGCCGGCGGCGCGTGCCGACTATCTCCTGTGGCACAGCCTTGTGTTCGACATGGCATTCGCGCTGTTTCTCGCCGCCGCGCTGGTCGCGCTGACGCTCGCCGCGCTGCGCCGGCATCGCTGGATGGCCGGCGCCTCGGAGG
>JBATNB010000481.1:0-3856 GCA_049290135.1 Rhizobiaceae bacterium | reverse complement strand
GGGTCATGATCACCGCGCCGGTGGCGCCGAACGAGCGGGCCGGCGCCGGGCCGGTGTCGGCCTTGAGCAGGCGACGGGCGATTTCGGTGCGCGCCTCGGTGGCTTCGGCCGGGCTGATCAGGCCCTTGTCCTCGTCCCGGCCGACTTCCGCCATCTGGTCGCGATAGACCGCCATGTCGGCCTCGGCGCCGACGCCAACCGCGTCGCGGGCACGCAGGAACGGCTGCGCGACCGCCATGGCGGCGGCAAGAGTGAGGGCGGCGGCGACGATCCAGAACAGCATGGCACCCCATTACCCCTGTTGGCCGGAAGAGGCCAATGGCGCGCCGATGCGGCTTTTTGGCGGCAGCGTCAACCGACCGGTGTCCAGCTTCCGTCGGGCTTGCGGCACGCTGAACCGCTGAAGACCTGCTCGACCCCGGCAAAACGGATGCGGTGCGACAATTGCCGGCAGTTCTGCGCGCCGACCTGGAACGGCTGCCCCGCCGTGGCGGTTCCGTCGGTTTGCGGGCGTGTTCCCTTCCAGTCGACCTGCTCGCCCGGTTCGGCGTGCTCGAGCGCCCGGTATTCGGCTTCGAGTGCGCGGCGCGCGTCGGTGTTGCCCAGGCGTTCGGCGGCGGCGCGTCCCATGATTCCGGCGCCGAGCTGGCCGAGCAGCAGGCCGGACCCGCCGTCAGCCGGAAGCGACGCACAACCCGAAAGAAGGGCGAATGCCGCGATCGCGGGGCCGGCGAGTGACTTGCGCATGCTCGAATGTCCTTGTTCCAGCCAGGCTGGCTCCGGTCTTTTCAACCGATCCGCGGCGTTTGCGCAAGTTCGCCGACGCGCAAATCGCCCGACGCCACGGGAAGTTGAAGCGAGGCCTTCAATCCGCCGAGCGGCGACCGGTCGAGCGTGAATTGCCCGCCATATTCGTCCGCCAGTTCCGCGACGATCGACAGGCCGAGCCCGCTGCCGGGTTTCGTCTCGTCCAGGCGTTTTCCGCGCGCCAGTGCCTCGCGTGCCTTTTCCTCGGGAATGCCCGGCCCGTCATCCTCGACGTCGATCCGCAGCCAGCCCGTCCGGCGCTCGTCGAGGCGCACGCGGACTTGCACCGCTTGCCGGGCCCATTTGGTGGCGTTTTCGACCAGGTTGCCGCACATTTCCTCCAGATCCTCGCGCTCCCCGGCGAATGCGAGCGCGCGGTCCCCGGTCTCAAGCCCGACATCCAGCGCGGGATTGAGTTTCGCCAGAACGCGCACCAGCCGTTCCAGCGACGGCATCACCGGCGTCCGGAATGCCACATTGTCCTTCTGCGCCGCGATCCGCGCCTTCTTCAGGTAGTGGGCGATCTGCACGCGCATCGTCTCGGCCTGGTCGGCAATCAGGCGGCCGCGCGCGCCGGCCAGCGCCCTGCCCTCGTTGGTGATCACCGCCAGCGGTGTTTTCAGCGAGTGGGCGAGATTGCCGACCTGGGTGCGTGCGCGCTCGACCACCTGGCGGTTGGCGTCGATCAGCGCGTTGGTTTCGGCGGCAAGCGGGGCGATTTCCGCCGGAAAATCGCCTTCCAGGCGCTCGCGCTCGCCCTGCCGGATCAGCGCCAGCGAACGCCGCACGCGGCCGAGCGGCCGCAATGCCAGCAGGATGGCAAGCGCGTTGATGCCGATGACGAGAATGCCGAAACCGCTGAGATAATAGCGCAACGTCCGTTCGAACGCGCCGATCTCGGCTTCCAGTTCGGACCGGTTGCCGCTGACGAGAAACCGGGCGACCGCGCCCGACTCGTTGATCTGGAATTCGCTTTCGACCGCCTCGATTTCCTCGCCTTCGAGCCCCGCCGTGCGCCAGTTCCGCCGGAACTCCGGATCGAACGGCACGTCGGAGACCGGAGGGCTGTCGATCGTGCCCACCAGCGAGGGCGAGCGCAGCGCCGGCTGTGTCTCGTCGGCCAGGATCGTGACCGACCAGTACCAACCGGAGCGCGGGATGGTGAAACGCATTTCGCCGAGGTCGGGCGCGCCGCGCAGCCGTCCATCCGGGGAAATGTCGACATTGCCGATCAGGTTGAACAGGTGGGCCGAAAGCAGCCGCGAAAAGGAATTTTCCGAGGCCTGCCGGTAGAGCGCGCCCATGATCACGGCGATGGCGATGATCCCGGCCGCCGCGAGCAGGCTCGACACCGCGATCACGCGGAACAGCAGCGACTGGACGACGGTTCTCACGGCACGGTCCGGATGCCTGCGGCTCGCATCAGTCCTCCGGAGGCCGGATGCGATAGCCCATGCCGCGGATGGTTTCGATCATGTCGAGGCCCATCTTCTTCCGCAGGCGCCCGACAAACACTTCGATCGTATTGGAATCGCGGTCGAAATCCTGGTCATAGAGATGTTCGACCAGTTCGGTCCGGGAAATGACCTCGCCCCGATGGTGCATCAGGTAAGCCAGCAGGCGGAACTCGAGCGAGGTCAGCTTCAGCGGCTTGCCGGCGATCGTGGCCCGCGAGCTCTTGGTGTCGACGCGCAAATCGCCGCAGGCAAGTTCGGAAGAAGCGTGGCCGGCGGCGCGCCGGATCAGGGCGCGAACGCGGGCCAGGACCTCCTCGATGTGGAACGGCTTGGTCACGTAGTCGTCGGCACCGGCATCGATGCCGGCCACCTTGTCGCTCCAGCGGTCGCGCGCCGTCAGGATGAGCACCGGGGCCTTGCGGTTTTCCCGGCGCCAGCGCTCGAGCACCGAAATACCGTCCATCTGCGGCAGGCCGAGGTCGAGGATGATGGCGTCGTAGGGTTCGGTGTCGCCTAGGAAATGCCCTTCCTCGCCGTCATAGGCGCGGTCGACGACATAGCCGGCATCGGCCAGCGCCTCGGCAAGCTGGCGATTGAGTTCCTTGTCATCCTCGACGAGCAGCAGGCGCATGGCGATCAGGCGAATCCTTCCCTCGGATCATCCTGCCCTAAAACCGGGCGGTTTTGAAACGACAACCGGTTTACTGGCTGACGACGATCTCAATGCGCTTCGGACGCTGGCCGGGTTCCGGATTGGTCAGCACCACGATGACGCAAACCTCGCGCCCGTCCCGGTTGGCCGGGACGGCCTTTGCCAGCGTGCCGCCCCGTTCGGCGGCCACGCGTTCGCCGATCGAGTAGCAGTCGGCGTCCCGTGCCTGCCCGGCGCCGGTGGCGGTCAGCAGCAGCAGTCCGAGAGCGGCGGCGCGAAGGGTGGGAGCACTTTTCATGGTGCTTGAATAGCGCCTCCACCCTGAACGTCAAATGAACGCAACGGTTCAGCTGATGCGCTCGCTGGCCATCAGCCGGCCGAAGATCGCCACCAGTCCGGCGATGGCCGAGGCGGCCTGCAGGATCGCGTCGACGGCCTGTCCGGAATCGATCGCGGCGACCGGCGCGCCAAGGAGGCCGGCCAGTGCGAGCAGGATCGAGACCAGCGAGGCCCAGATGGTCTTCGACAGGTACCAGGGTTTGGCATTCAGCATCGTGGTTCTCCTTGTTCAGGTGGCAAGTTCGATGGTCGCGGGAAGACCGGGACCGGTTTCGGGCGACATCTGGCGGACCGTGACGATGAGCGCGGTCCCGATCGGCACTTCGGACGGCGACCAGAGGAAGTTCGGCGCACTCGTCGTGGCGCGGGTCGCCAACGCGCCCGATCCGTCGCGGATTTCGATTTCGAAGAGTTCCGCCTGGGCATCCAGCGGAATGTCGGTGCTCTCCCAACTGTCCGATGCGGTGCGCCCACGCCGGATCCAGCCGAACCTGATCGACCCGTCGCCAAGCCGTTCGGCACGCAGGTGAACGGGCGCGAGCATCAACGCCGCCCGGCGGCCGCCGCTCGATGCCGCAAGCGTCGCCGCGCCGCCATGGGC
>JBATNB010000480.1:0-7975 GCA_049290135.1 Rhizobiaceae bacterium | reverse complement strand
GGCGACAGGGGCGGCGGTCATCATCCGGCGCGGCGATACGCTGTGGCGCATTTCGCGCCGTGTATATGGACGCGGCATCCGCTACACGACGCTCTATACCGCCAACCAGGCCCAGATCGCCGACCCGAACCGGATCTGGCCGGGACAGGTCTTTGCCGTCCCGGAAAAGTCCAGTGACGGCGAGAATGCTGACCTGACCCAGATCGGCGACCAGTTGGCCACCAAGGACGGCGAATCCGGCGCCCAGCAATAGCGGGCGCTTGTAAACCCGGTAATCATCGTCTATCGCCGATAGACGATGATTTGCCGCCAGCCGAACGACTCGATGGATAACGCGATAAGCGCCGCGCTTGCCGCGCTCGCCCATCCGGCGCGGCTGGCGATCCTGCGCACTCTGTCGCACGGCGATTGCTGCTGCGGCGATGTCGTGGCGCGGCTTGATCTGGCGCAGTCGACCGTTTCGCAGCACTTGCGCGTTCTCGTCGAAGCCGGCCTCGTTCGCTATACGCCGGAGAGCCGCCGCTCGCTCTATTCCCTGGATCGCGACCGCATGAATGCGCTCGCCTCCGATATCGGCGCCCTGGTTTCGACCTGCTGCCGCAACACCGAAGGATCGAAGACGTGACCAACACTACTGCCGGTTCGCCGCGCGAGCGTTCGACCGCCGCCACCATCCAGGCGCTGTGGCCCTACATGTGGCCGTCCGGCCGTCCGGACCTCAAGGCGCGCGTGTTCTGGGCGCTGTTCTTCCTGGTGGCGGCGAAGCTGGTGCTCATCCTCGTGCCGTACACGTTCAAATGGGCCACCGATGCCCTGACCGGGACCGCGAGCGCGCCGGCCTACCTGCCGCAGGCGCTGGCTGCGCCGCTCATGCTTGTCGCCGCCTACAATGTCGTACGCGTGGCGCAGATGGGCATGAACCAGTTGCGTGATGCGCTGTTTGCCGGCGTTGGCCAGCATGCCGTGCGTGAACTGGCCTACCGCACATTCGTGCACCTTCACGCGCTCTCGCTGCGCTTTCACCTTGAACGGCGGACCGGCGGGCTGTCGCGCGTCATCGAACGCGGCGTGAAGGGAATCGAATCGATCGTCCGCTTCACCATGCTGAACACCGCCCCGACGCTGATCGAGTTCGCCATGACGTCGGCGATCTTCGGCCTGGCCTATGGCTGGGCCTATGTCGCCGTGATCGCCGTGACCATCGTGCTCTACATCTGGTTCACGGTGCGCGCCTCCGACTGGCGCATCAAGATCCGTCGCGACATGAACGAATCCGACACCGACGCCAATGTGAAGGCGATCGATTCCCTGCTCAACTTCGAGACGGTCAAGTATTTCGGCAACGAGCGCATGGAGGCCGACCGCTACGACCGGTCCATGGCCCGCTACGAGGAAGCCGCGACCCGGACCTGGACCTCGCTCGGCTGGCTGAACTTCGGCCAGGGCGTCATCTTCGGCGCCGGAATGCTTGTCGCGATGGTCCTTTCGGCGCGCTCGGTGATGGCCGGGGAGCAGACCATCGGCGACTTCATCTTCATCAACACCATGCTGATGCAACTGGCCATGCCGTTGAACTTCATCGGCATGATCTACCGCGAAATCCGCCAGGGCCTGACCGACATCGAGGCGATGTTCGATCTTCTCGACGTGCCGGCGGAGATTTCCGACCGGAGCGACGCCAGGGCGCTTTCCGTCGACCATGGCGCGATCCGCTTCAAGGACGTGCATTTCGCCTACGATCCGGCGCGGCCGATCCTCAAGGGCGTCTCGTTCGACGTGCCGGCCGGGCGCACGGTGGCCATTGTCGGGCCCTCGGGTGCCGGAAAGTCGACGATTTCGCGCCTTCTGTTCCGCTTCTACGACGTCAATGCCGGCGCCATCCTGATCGATGGCCAGGACGTGCGCGAGGTCACCCAGGAGAGCCTGCGCGCTGCCATCGGCATGGTGCCGCAGGACACCGTGCTCTTCAACGACACCATCGCCTACAACATCCGCTACGGCCGCGTCGACGCCAGCGACGATGATGTCCGGCGCGCCGGCGAACTGGCCCAGATCGCCGGTTTCATCGAAAACCTGCCGGAGGGGTTTCGCACCCGGGTGGGCGAACGCGGCCTCAAGCTGTCGGGCGGCGAGAAGCAGCGCGTCGCCATCGCGCGCACCATCCTCAAGGCACCGCCCATCCTCATTCTCGACGAGGCGACCTCGGCGCTCGATACCCATACCGAGCGCGAAATCCAGGCCGCGCTCGATCTCGTCTCCAGGGGGCGCACGACATTGGTGATCGCCCACCGGCTGTCGACGGTGATCGGGGCCGACGAGATCATCGTGCTGGAGGAGGGGCGCATTGCCGAACGCGGCTCGCATGCCTCGCTCCTGGCCGCCCGCGGGCTCTACGCCGCCATGTGGAGCCGCCAGCGCGAAGCAGACGAAGCGGCCGAGCGGCTGCGCCTGGCCACCGCCGAGGACGAACGCGGGATCGTCAAGCGCAAGGCACCGGCGGTCTGAATGGCGAACCCGCGCATTGCGATGGCGTCGGGGTTGACGTAGAAGGGCGCGCAACGGAAGCGCCCCATGACCCCTCGCGATATCGCCGACACCATCCGCAAAGCCCTGACGCCGATTCATCCGGCCGGCGTCCCGTTCGTGGCCGGTTTCGCGCTGGCCGCGCTGGTGCTTGGTCTCCTCTGGGGACCGCTGTTCTGGGTCGGCGTGGTGTTGACGCTCTGGTGCGCCTATTTCTTCCGCGACCCGCAACGCGTGACCCCGACGGACGATTCGCTGGTCATCAGCCCGGCCGACGGCATCGTCTCGTCGGTCACGCTCGCCGTGCCGCCGCCGGAACTTGAAATCGGCGGCGAGGAGCGGTTGCGCATTTCCGTGTTCATGAACGTGTTTTCAGTGCATGTGAACCGGGCGCCGGTGCGCGGGCGCGTCGAACGCACGGTGCATACGGCCGGCAAGTTCCTCAATGCCGAACTCGACAAGGCAAGCCTCGTCAACGAGCGCAACGGCATCGTCATCGACAGCCCCAACGGTCCGGTCGCCTCGGTGCAGATCGCCGGGTTCGTTGCCCGGCGCATCCTGTGCTGGGCCAAGGTCGGCGACGCGCTCACCGTCGGCGAACGCTATGGCCTCATCCGCTTCGGATCGCGCGTCGATGTCTACCTGCCGGCGGGTGCCGCCGCGCGCGTCTCCGTCGGCCAGACCGCGGTGGCCGGCGAAACGGTGCTGGCGGAGTTCGGCGTCGGCCGGCGACTGACCCTGTTCAGGACCGCCTGAGCGGCCCGATGGAAGCCCCGTTTCCCGCCTTCGAACCCGAAACGCCGCGCGACCAGCGCGGGCCGCGCATTTCCGAAATTCCGTTGCGCCTGCTGGTGCCCAACCTGATCACGGTGCTTGCCATCTGCGCCGGGGTCACCGGCGTTCGCCTCGCCTTCGAGGGGCGCTTCAAGACGGCCGTGACCATGGTGCTGATCGCGGCCTTTCTCGATGCCATCGACGGACGCGCCGCCCGGGCGCTGAAAGCGACGTCGAAGTTCGGCGCGCAAATGGATTCGCTCGCCGACATCGTGAATTTCGGCGTGGCGCCCGCCCTGGTGCTCTACGCCTGGGTGCTCGATCAGGCCAATTCGATCGGCTGGATCGCGGCGCTGCTCTACATCATTGCCTGCGGCTTGCGCCTCGCCCGGTTCAACGTCATGAGCGAAGCGCCCGACAAGCCGGCCTGGCAGACGGATTTCTTTGTCGGCGTCCCGGCGCCAGCCGGCGCATTGCTGGTGCTCCTGCCGGCCTATCTCGGGTTTCTTGGCGCGCCGCGCAACGATACCGTGGCGTGGATTTCGTGCGTCTACACCATCGTCATCGCCGTGCTGATGGTGTCGCGCCTGCCGGTCTATTCCGGCAAGGGGGCAGGGTCCACGGTCCGGCGCGACCTGGTCATGCCGTTGATCCTGGCGGTGGTGTTCTACGTGGCCATGCTGGTCAGCTTCCCGTGGCACTCATTGTCGGCGACGGTCGTGGCCTACATCGCCGCGCTGCCGTTTGGCGCCCGGCTCTACGTGCAGCGCGAACGGGCGCACAAGGCGGCTGCGTCCGGCGCCTGATCCCGTCGCTCAGGCCGGGCGGCGCCAGTCCATGAAACACCGTTCCGGCACCACATAGAGCAGTCCGGTTTCCATGTTGTCCGGCCGAAGCAGCGGCACGATGGCGGCTGCGACATCGGCGGGAAGCGGCAGGGTCTCCGGGTTCTCGCCGGGCATGGCCAGTGCGCGCATCGCCGTGCGGGCGACGCCCGGGTCGACGACATTGATCTTCAACGGCGTCGAGGCCATCTCGGCCGCCCAGGTCCGCGCCAGAGCCTCGACCGCGGCTTTCGAGGCGGAATAGGGGCCCCAGAACGGCCGGCAGGAATGAGCCGCGCCGGAACTCAGGACAACGGCCCGGCCGGCATCCGACGCCCTAAGCAGCGGTTCGACCGAGCGCATCAGCCGCCACGTGGCGGTGACATTGAGCGTCATCACCTTGTCGAAGGTCTTGGCCTCGATATGGCCGAGCGGCGAGATCGTGCCGAGCATGGCGGCATTGGCGGCAAGGATGTCGAGCCGGCCCCAGCGTTCGTGGATGGCGCCGCCAAGCTGGTCGATCCCGCCCATGTCGGCAAGGTCGAGCGGCACAAGCGTGGCCGAGCCGCCGCCCTTGCGGATCTCGTCGTCAAGCTCCTCGAGCCCGCCAGAGGTGCGGGCCACCGCGATCACATGCGCTCCGGCAAGTCCGAGTTGGCGGGCGAGATGGTAGCCAATGCCGCGCGAGGCGCCGGTGACGAGGGCGATGCGCCCGGCAAGGGAGGTCATGGGATCATCCGTTCGAGGCAAGGACCGACAGGGTGCGCACATTGTCGACCCCGTCATGGTCGGTCAGCCGCGTCGGGTATTCGCCCGAGAAACAGGCGTCGCAGAATTGCGGCTGGGCGCTGTTGCGTTCCTTCTCGCCGACCGCCCGGTACAGTCCGGAAAGCGAAATGAACCCGAGGGAATCGACGCGAATGAACTGCGCCATCTCCGACACATCCATGCGCGAGGCCAGCAGCTTCGCCGCCTCCGGCGTATCCACGCCGTAGAAGCAGGACGCCCGCGTCGGCGGCGAGGCGATGCGCATGTGCACTTCGCGCGCTCCCGCCTCGCGGACCATCTGCACGATCTTCTGGCTCGTCGTCCCGCGCACGATCGAATCGTCCACCAGCACCACCCGCTTGCCGTCGAGCATCGGACGGTTGGCGTTGTGCTTGAGCTTGACGCCCATATGGCGGATGGAATCGCCCGGCTGGATGAACGTGCGCCCGACATAGTGGTTGCGGATGATGCCGAGATCGAACGGCAGGCCCGCCCCCTCGGCGAAGCCGAGCGCCGCCGGCACGCCGGAATCGGGGACAGGCACGATGATGTCGGCGTCGACGGGGTGCTCGAGCGCCAGCTCGCGGCCGATCGCCTTGCGCATCTGGTAGACGTTTCGGCCATCGATGATGGAGTCCGGTCGCGCGAAATAGATGTATTCGAAGATGCAGAACCGCGACTTGCCCGGCTCGAACGGAAACAGGCTCTCGATGCCCTTGGCGGTGATGATGACCATCTCGCCCGGCTTCACGTCGCGCACGAACCGTGCGCCGATGATGTCGAGCGCACAGGTCTCGGAGGCAAGGATCCATGATCCGTCGAGGTCTCCGAGCACCAGCGGGCGGATGCCCAGCGGGTCGCGGCAGCCGACCATCTTCTTCGCGGTCAGCGCGACCAGCGAGAACGCCCCTTCGAGCTGGCGCACCGCGTCGATGAAGCGGGCGTTGAAGCCGTTTTCGCGCGACAGCGCCACCAGATGCATGATGGTCTCGGTGTCCGACGTGGACGAGAAGATCGCGCCCTGGCGCTGCAGCGTTCGCTGGATCGTCAGCGCGTTGGTGATGTTGCCGTTGTGGGCGACGGCGAACCCGCCCTCCGCCAGCTCGGCAAACAGCGGCTGCACGTTGCGCAGGCCGGCCCCGCCGGTGGTCGAATAGCGCGTGTGACCGATCGCCCGGCCGCCGGGAAGGCGGTCGATGACGGTCTTCTTGGTGAAATTGTCGCCGATCAGGCCGACATGGCGCTCCACATGGAATTGCGTGCCGTCGAACGAGACGATGCCCGCGGCCTCCTGGCCGCGATGCTGCAGCGCGTGCAGCCCGAGCGTGACGATGGCGGCCGCGTCCTGACGCCCGAAGATGCCGAACACGCCGCACTCGTCCCGGAATGCGTCGCCTTCGCCGTCCGGCGTCGTGCAGCGTTCGAGCATGGTCCGGTCTCCGTCGGCCTTAGCCGTTGCCCTGCGCGTCGCCCGGCTGTTCATCGCCGGGCACGAGCTTCTCCAGGATCGAATTGTCGGTGTCGGCAGGCAGCATCGATTCGATTTTGGCGCTGATGCTTTCAAGGATCGGGCGGGATTTCGCCTCGGCGATCCAGGGCGGCATGTTGGAGCCGAGCAGCCATTTGACGAACAGCATCGCCACTGCCACCACCAGGATGCCGCGCGCGGCCCCGAACAGGAATCCGAGCGTGCGATCAAGCGCGCCGATGCGCGAATCGATGATGAAATCGGCAATCTTCATGGTGATCAGCGTGATGATGATCAGCGCCACCAGGAACACCGCGCCGGCGCTCGCGGCCATCGCAATCTTGGGATTGTCGATATAGGGCGCCAGAAGCGGCGTCACCTGCGGGTAGAAGAAGAACGCCGCGACCGCCGCGCCGACCCAGGAGGCGATCGACAGGACTTCGCGCGAGAAGCCGCGCACCATGGCCAGGAGTGCGGAAACGAGCGTGAAGCCGATCAGGATCCCGTCGAGAAGCGTGATGGGCATGGACGCCTTTCCTTTCCGGCGCCCTGCGCCGTGACTCACTCCTCAGCCGTGCCGCCCGGCCGTTTCGCGGCAATTCTCGCCACGAGATCGACCAGTTGCGCGGGCTGAAAGGCCGAGGTCGCGATCGATCCGCTGGCCTCTTCGCCTCCGGCCGGCAGGACCGCGGTCCTGAATCCCAGCTTCTCGGCTTCCTTGAGGCGCTGCGCGGCGTGCGCCACCGGCCTGACGGCGCCCGACAGGCTGATTTCGCCGAAATAGACGCAATCGGGGGGAAGGGCAATACCGGCCAGCGACGAGACCAGCGCCGCGGCCACGGCGAGGTCGGCTGCCGGCTCGGCGATGCGGAATCCGCCGGCCACGTTGAGATACACGTCGTTCTGCGAAAACCGCACGCCGCAGCGTGCCTCCAGCACCGCCAGCACCTGCGACAGTCGCGCCTGGTCCCAGCCGACCGCCGCGCGGCGCGGCGTACCGAGCGGCGAGGGCGCGACCAGCGCCTGGATTTCGACGAGCACCGGCCGCGTGCCCTCCATGCCGGCAAACACCGCCGCGCCCGGCGCGGTGGAATTGCGATCGGAAAGGAAGAGTTCCGACGGGTTCTTCACCTCGCGAAGCCCGAGGTCGGACATGTCGAAAACACCGATTTCGTCGGTCGGCCCGAACCGGTTCTTTACCGTGCGCAGCACCCGGTAGCGCTTTCCGCCGTCGCCTTCGAAGTAGAGGACCGCGTCGACCATGTGTTCGACGACGCGCGGACCGGCGATCTGGCCGTCCTTGGTGACGTGTCCGACCAGCACCACCGCCGCGCCCGTCGCCTTGGCATAGCGGATCATCGCCTGCGCTGCCGTGCGCACCTGCGTCACCGTGCCCGGGGCGCTGTCGGCCCGGTCGCTCCACAGCGTCTGGATGGAATCGATGACGACCAGGTCGGGACGCGGCCCGGCTTCGAGCGTCGCCAGGATGTCCTCGACATTGGTCTCGGCCGCCATCGCCACCGGAGCGTCGGCAAGGCCGAGGCGCTGCGCCCGGAGCCGCACCTGCGCCACCGCCGCTTCGCCCGATACGTACACGACGCGTCGCCCGCCGCGCGCC
>JBATNB010000479.1:0-2113 GCA_049290135.1 Rhizobiaceae bacterium | reverse complement strand
CTTCTGGTCGTGTCGGGGCTGTCGTTCCGCTACCGCCTGTTCGGCGCGGAGGAGTTCATGTGGCTTCTCGGCGCGGTCGCGGTCGTGGCGTTGGCGGCCTTGCTGATCGGACTGAAGGGATTTGCCGATGTCTGGCGCCAGGGCCGCGACGGCGCCCGGCCGCTGGCGCTCGCCGGCATCCTGCTGGCGTTCGCCGTCACGCCATTCGCCAGTTTCGCCATCGGCTTCATCCGCGCGCCGACGCTCTCCGACGTCGCCACCGATCCGGCCGACCCGCCGGTTTTCCAGGGCGAGGCGGCACCGCTCCATCCCGAGCAGCTGGAGGATGCCCCGGCCATCGTCGCCGCCTTCCCGGAACTGGGCGGTCGGTCCTATCGCGCCGCGCCGGAGCAGGTCGTCGACGCGGTGGAAACGCTGATGCGCTCGCGCGGCTGGGACCCCATCGCCCGGTTCGGCCGGCCCGACGATGGCGGCGTGCAGGTGGAGGGCGTGGCCACGACGCTGCTTTTGCGTTTCGAGATGGATGTGGCCGCGCGCATTGCCGACGATGGCGATTCCACCTTCGTCGACGTGCGATCCGCATCGCGGTTCGGCCGGCACGACATGGGCGCCAACGCCGAGCTCATCCGCCGTTTCCTTGCCGACCTCGACGCCGAGATGCTGGCCAGGCTCGGGACGTGAAATTCAGGCCGGATCGAAGCGGGCGATGATCGAGGGCGTGCCGTCGACCCGGGCGAGGCCGCGACCGACCATGTCCTCCAGATGCGCCAGCACCGAAAGGCCGGCGGCGCCGAAAAGCCGTGGATCAATGTCGCGGTAGATTGCCTCGACGATCGCCGGGATCGAGCGGTCGCCGGTGCGCAGGCGCTCCAGGATGGCCCGCTCGCGCATCCTGCGGTGCGCCTTCAGCCCGCGCAGGAACGCGGCGACATCGCGCACCGGCCCGCCATGCCCGGGCAGGTAGAGCGTCTCGTCGCGGGCCATCAGGCGGTCGAGCGAATCCATGTAGTCGGCCATCGCGCCATCGGGCGGCGCGACGATGGACGTGGCCCAGGCCATGACATGATCGGCCGAGAACAGGATGCCGGCGCCGCGAAGCGCGAAGCAGGCATGGTTTGCGGTGTGGCCGGGCGTGGCGACGGTCTCGATGGTAAACCCGTCGCATTCCTGCGCATGCCCGTCGGCGACCGCGATGTCGGGCATGAAGCCGGTGTCGGCCGAGGCATCGAGCGGGTTGGTCTCGCCGATGAACAAGGGGCGCGCCGGCCGGTGCGGTCCCTCCGCCAGCACCGGCGCGCCGGTGAGCGCCTTCAGCTGGCGGGCGAGCGGTGAATGGTCGCGATGCGTGTGGCTGACGAAGATGTGGCTGACCGGGCGCCCGCCGATGGCGGCGAGCAGCGCCTGAAGATGCGCCGCGTCATCCGGGCCGGGATCGATGACGGCGACGGCATTCCTGCCCACGACATAGCTGTTGGTGCCATGGAAGGTGAATGGCCCGGGGTTGGCCGCCGTCACGCGCAGGACATCGCGCGCCACCGGCACGGCCTCGCCCCATGCGGGCGAGAATGCCAGGTCGAAATCGAGCTTCCCGTCGTCCGCGGCCATTTTCCAGGTCCTGTTGATGGCCGCCGACGCAGGCGACGGCGACCTTGTGCGCACCCGTATGCGCTCATATAGAGTCCGCACGCCGGCGCAAACCCGCGCCATCCAGTTCGGAGGAATTCATGGCCGCTCCCGCCCGCAACCCCCATGGTCTTTCGGCCGCAGCCTTCGGCCTTGACGCGACCGCGCCTGGTCGCGCGGTGCTCGTCGTTGCCGGCTCGCTGGCGCTGTGGGCCTCGGCGAAGTTCCAGGTTCCCTTCTATCCCGTGCCGATGACGTTGCAGACGCTGGTGCTTTTCCTGATCGCCGCCACCTATGGTCCGCGCCTTGCCGTCGCCACCGTCGGCCTCTACCTGGTCGAAGGCGCTGTCGGCCTGCCGGTCTTCGCCGGCGCGCCGGAAAAGGGCATCGGCCTGGCCTACATGGCCGGCCCGACCGGCGGTTATCTCGCCGGCTATCTCGCTGCGGCCGGCTTGGTCAGCCTCGCCGTGGCGCGCGGTTGGGCGCGTGG
>JBATNB010000478.1:0-7139 GCA_049290135.1 Rhizobiaceae bacterium | reverse complement strand
TCTGCGGCCGGAGGAAATCGCGGATGCCAAAGCCGCCGATCGCGACGATCACGCGCCCGTCGTCCAGCCTGTCGTCGAGCGCGCCTGCCACCGGAATCGGCAGGGCCGCCGATGTCGCCGGCGACAGCCCGTCGCACGACACCACCCGCCATTCGAAGACCGGCGAGCCGGCGATGCGATTGGCCGCGCGCAACGGATCGATGGCGGAAGCCACGCACATCAGCGACGACCCCGGCAACACCATGAACGTCAGCGGGAGCGGCGCGCCCTCCGGTCGGAAGATGGAAGTGGATTCGTCTTTCATCAAGGCAATTTCGTAGATCGCAAATCAAGGCGCTGCAAGCACGCGTCAAGATGCGGTCTGAATCGGAGACACTCACATGCCGCTCGCCATGAACCGCGACGTCTTCATCACCTGCGCCGTGACCGGGTCCGGCGGCACCCAGGATCGCTCGCCGCACGTGCCGCGCTCGCCGAAGCAGATCGCCGATGCCGCCATCGACGCCGCCAGGGCCGGAGCGGCCATCGTGCACTGCCATGTGCGCGACCCGGAAACCGGCAAGCCGCGGCGCGACGTGCAGCTCTATCGCGAGGTGACCGAACGGATCCGCGACGCCAACGTCGATGTCGTGCTCAATCTCACCGCCGGCATGGGCGGCGACATGGTGTTCGGCGATCCGGAAAATCCCCTGCCGCTGAAGGTGCCCGGCACCGACATGGGCGGCGCGACCGATCGCGTCGAGCATGTGCGCGTCTGCCTGCCGGAAATCTGCACGCTCGACTGCGGCACCATGAATTTCGCCGAGGCCGACTATGTCATGACCAACACGCCGGGCATGTTGCGGGCCATGGGCGGCATGATGACGGCGCTTGGCGTCAAGCCGGAGATCGAGGCGTTCGATACCGGCCATCTCTGGCTGGCAAGGCAGCTCGTCGCCGATGGCGTGCTCAAGCCCGATGCGCTGGTGCAGCTCTGCATGGGCATTCCCTGGGGCGCGCCGGATGATCTCAACACCTTCATGGCGATGGTCAACAACGTACCGCCGGAATGGACCTGGTCGGCCTTCTCCATCGGCCGCAACCAGATGGCCTATGTCGCCGCCGCGGTGCTTGCCGGCGGCAATGTCCGGGTCGGGCTCGAGGACAATCTCTGGCTCGACAAGGGCGTGCTCGCCACCAACGCGCAACTGGTCGAGCGCGCCGTGACCATCATCGAGAACATGGGCGCGCGAGTGATCGGGCCGGAAGAGGTGCGCAGGAAACTGAACCTGACCAAACGCGCGCCGTTGTCGGCGTGAACCACGGGCAAGCGGGAGATTGATCATGGCCAGTGTGAAGAAGGCCGCCATCATCGGCGGCGGGGTGATCGGCGCCGGCTGGGCCGCCCGCCTGCTCCTGAACGGCATCGATGTCGCCGTGTCCGATCCCGATCCGGAGGCCGGACGCAAGGTCGCCGAGGTCATGGCCAACGCGCGGCGCGCCTATGACGGGATGGTCCGCAAGCGCCCCGACGAAGGCAAGCTCACCTTCGCCCGGTCCATCGCCGAGGCCGTCAAGGGCGCCGACCTCATCCAGGAAAGCGTTCCCGAGCGGCTCGACATCAAGCACAAGGTGCTGGCCGAGATCGACGCGCATGCCAGAAAGGACGCCATCATCGGCTCCTCCACCTCCGGCATCAAGCCGACCGACATGCAGTCGGCCATGCAGAACCCCGGACGCCTGGTCGTAGCCCACCCGTTCAACCCGGTCTATCTCCTGCCGCTGGTCGAGATCGTCGGCGGCGAGAAGACCGATGCCGCCGCGATCGCGCGGGCAAAGGACATCTATGCCGGCATCGGCATGAAGCCGGTGGTCATCCGCAAGGAAATCGAGGCCTTCGTCGGCGACCGCCTGCTCGAGGCCGCCTGGCGCGAGGCGCTGTGGCTGGTGAAGGACGGCATCACCACCGTCGAGGAACTCGACGACATCATGCGCTATTCGTTCGGCCTGCGCTGGGCGCAGATGGGCATGTTCCAGGTCTATCGCGTCGCCGGCGGCGAGGCCGGCATGCGCCATTTCATGGCCCAGTTCGGCCCCTGCCTGAAATGGCCCTGGACCAGGCTCACGGACGTGCCGGAATTCAATGACGAGCTTGTCGACCTCATCGCCCGCCAGTCCGACGAGCAGGCCGGCGACTATTCGATCCGCGACCTGGAACGCATCCGCGACGACAACCTCGTCGGCATCATGAAGGCGCTGTCGAAGACCCGCCACAAGCACGGCAAGGGCTGGGGCGTCGGCGCGCTCTACCGCGACTACCGCGACATGCTGGAGGATCGTGCCGCGAAGCCCGGGAAACGGAAGAGGAAGTAGCACGGTGACCGAAAGCGAACCGCGTGGCCGCCCGAACATCATCCTCGTTCTCGTCGACGACATGGGGTACGCCGATCTCGGGCTGATGGGCTCCGAGATCCGCACCCCCAACATCGATGCGCTGGCACGCCGCGGCGTGCTGTTTTCCGCCATGTACAATTGCGCCCGCTGCTGTCCGACTCGCGCCTCGCTGCTGACCGGGCTCTACCCGCACAGGGCGGGCATCGGCCACATGGGCGCCAATCTCGGCACGCCGGCCTACCAGGGGTTTCTGCGCAACGACGCCGCCACCATCGCCGAGCTGATGCGCGCCGGCGGCTACCGCACGCTGATGTCGGGGAAATGGCATGTGGGCGGCGATTTCTGGGCCCGCCTGACCGACACCTGGCGTGTCGGCGATGTCGACCGCCCGACGCCGCGCCAGCGCGGCTTCGACCGCTTCTACGGCATCATCGACGGCGTGACGCACTTCTTCTCGCCGCACTACATCATGGAAGACGACGCGCGCGTCGACGTTTCCCCGACCGATTTCTATTTCACCGACGCCATCACCGACAAGGCCGCAGCCATGGTCGAGGAAAGCGTTGCCCTGGGCCAGCCCTTTTTCATGTACCTCGCCCATGCCGCGCCGCACTGGCCGCTGCACGCCCACGAGGAGGACATTGCCCGCTATGACGGGGTCTACGACAAGGGCTGGGATGCGCTGCGCACGGCGCGGCACGAAGAGATGCTGTCGCGCGGCGTGCTGCGACACAAATGGGCGATCTCCGCGCGCGACGAGGCTGCCCCGGCCTGGAACGACGTCAAGGTCAAGGACTGGGAGGCCAGCCGCATGGCGGTCTATGCCGCCATGGTCGATCGCATGGACCAGTCGATCGGGCGCATGGTCGCCACGCTGAAACGCCTCGGGCAGTTCGACAACACGCTGATCCTGTTCCTGTCCGACAATGGCGGTTGCGCCGAATTCATGGCCGAGGACGGCTGGGCGAAATTTATGCCCGACATCCACAATGACGGCCGAAGGATCGAGATGGGCAACCGGCCGAACCTGCGTCCGGGCGGCCCCCTCACCTACATGAGCTACGACCTGCCGTGGGCGAACGTCTCCAACGCGCCGTTCCGCCTGTTCAAGCACTGGGTGCACGAGGGCGGCATCTCCACGCCGATGATCGCCCATTGGCCGGATCGCATCGCCACGCCATCGGTCGTTCACGCACCGTGCCATGTGGTCGACCTGCTGCCGACGATCCTCGAGGCCGCCGGCGTCCCCTATCCCGACGAGTTCGGCGGCGAACCGATCCAGCGGCTCGATGGCGAAAGCCTGATGCCGGCCTTGAGCGGACGCGCCTGGCAGCGCCAACAACCCATCTACTGGGAGCACGAGGGCAACTGCGCCGTACGCGCCGGCGACTTCAAGCTGGTGCGCAAGTTCAACGAACCCTGGGAGCTCTACAACATGGAGAGCGACCGCACCGAGCTTCACGATCTCATCGGCCGCGACGAGCCGCTGACCAAGCGGCTGATCCGCGATTATGAGGGTTGGGCGCAGTCCGCCGGTGTGATGGACTGGAACGAGGCCCTGCCGAAGCTCTTGAAAATCTGGCAGATGGACGATGCACACGGATAGGCGGATCTGACATGCACTTTGCCCTGACCGAGGAACAGAACCTCATCGTCGAGACGACGCGCGCCTTCGTCGAGAACGAGCTTTATCCGCACGAAGCCGAGGTGGAGCGCACCGGCGTGCTCGGCATGGACCTGATCCGCGACCTGCAGGCCAGGGCGATGGCCGCCGGCCTCTATGCCGCCAACATGCCGGAAGAAGTCGGCGGCGCCGGCCTCGATACGCTGACCTGGCTGCTCTACGAGAAGGAACTCGGCCGCGCCAACTATGCGCTGCACTGGACCTGCGTGGCGCGGCCGTCGAACATCCTTCTGGCCGGCACTCCGGCGCAGCGCGAGAAGTATCTTTACCCCTGCATCCGCGGCGAAACCTGGGATTGCCTGGCGATGACCGAGCCAGGCGCCGGTTCGGACCTGCGCGGCATGAAGGCAAGCGCCCGCCTGGACGGGACCGACTGGATCCTCAACGGCACCAAGCATTTCATCTCCCACGCCGACATTGCCGGCTTCACCATCGCCTTCATGGCGACCGGCGAGGAAGACACGCCGCGCGGCCGCAAGAAGCGCATCACCGCCTTCTTCGTCGACAAGGGCACGCCCGGCTTCACCGTGCGCGATGGCTATCGCAACGTCTCCCATCGCGGCTACACCAACGCGGTACTGGAATTCGACGAATGCCGCGTACCGGCCGAAAACGTCCTCGGCGAGCCGCACAAGGGCTTCGAGGTCGCCAATTCCTGGCTTGGCGCCACGCGGCTGCAGGTTGCCTCCACCTGCCTCGGTCGCGCCGAACGCGCGCTGGCGCTGGCCATCGCCTGGGCGGCCGGGCGCGAGCAGTTCGGCCAGAAGATCGGCAAGTTCCAGGGCGTGTCGTTCAAGCTTGCCGACATGGCCATGGAACTCAAGGCGGCCGAGCTGTTGACCCGCGAAGCCGGCTGGAAGTTCGACCAGGGCACGGTGACCGACGAAGACATGGCCATGGCCAAGCTGAAGGCCACCGAGGTGCTCGCCTTCATCGCCGACGAGGCCATCCAGATCCATGGCGGCATGGGCCTCATGGACGAGCTGCCGCTTGAGCGCATCTGGCGCGACGCCCGCGTCGAGCGCATCTGGGAGGGCACGAGCGAGATCCAGCGCCACATCATTTCGCGCGCGCTGCTCAGGGCCGTGGGAGGATGAGGCCGGGCCGATGCGCGAGACCGACCTCTATCAGCCGGTGAAATCGATGCTTGAACAGCAGGGCTACACCGTGAAGGCCGAGATCGGCGCCGCCGATGTCGTGGCCATGCGCGGCGACGAGCCGCCGGTGATCGTCGAAATGAAGACCGCCTTCTCGCTGGCCCTGGTGCACCAGGGCATCGAACGGCTGAGGATCACCGAGGCCGTCTATCTGGCGACGCCGCCATGGAAGGGGCGTGCGGGCTGGAAGGCCTTCGTCGCCAACCGCGCACTGTGCCGCCGGCTCGGTCTCGGCCTGATGACGGTGCGGGTCGAAACCGGCCGCGTCGACATCCATCTCGATCCCGCGCCCTACCGGCCGCGCCAGTCGCCCGCCCGGCGCGACCGCCTGCTCGGCGAATTCCAGCGCCGCGTCGGCGATCCCAACGCCGGCGGTTCGACACGGCGCACGCTCATGACCTCCTACCGGCAGGATGCGCTGCGCTGCCTGCGCCAGCTTGGTCATGCCGGGCCCTCGAAGGCGGCGACCGTGGCGCACACGGCGCAGGTGGCGCGCGCCCGCGCCATCATGGCGGATGATCACTATGGCTGGTTCGAGCGCGTCGAGCGCGGCATCTACGCGCTGACGCCGCGCGGGCACCAGGCGCTCATCGACCATGCCGGCGATCTGGAGACCCTCGCATGACCCGGCTTGAACGCCTGCTGAGACCGAAATCGATCGCCGTGCTCGGCGCCGGCTGGGCGAGGAACGTCGTCGAGCAATGCGGCCTGATGGGCTTCAAGGGCCCGGTGTGGCCGGTGCACCCGACCCGCGACGACATCGGCGGTTTGCCGGCTTACAGATCTCTCGACGCTCTTCCGGGCGTCCCCGATGCCACCTTCATCGGCGTCAATCGCCACGCCACCATCGACATCGTCGCAGGGTTGCGGGCGATGGGGGCCGGCGGCGCGGTGTGCTTCGCCTCCGGCTGGTCGGAGGCGGGCGAGGAAGGCCTGGAGGCGCGCCTGGTCGAGGCGGCCGGGACCATGCCGATCCTCGGGCCGAACTGCTACGGCGTCATCAACTACCTCGATGGCGCGCTGCTGTGGCCGGACCAGCATGGCGGCCGACCGGTCAGCCGCGGCGTGGCGCTGCTGTCGCAATCGTCCAACATCGTCATCAACCTGACCATGCAGAAGCGCGCCCTGCCGGTCGCCTATGTCGCCTGCCTCGGCAACGCCTCCGTCGTCGGCCTCGCGGAACTGGCCGGCGCGCTCATCGCCGACGAGCGCGTCACCGCCATCGGCATGTATGTCGAGGGCATCGACGATGCCGATGCGTTCGCCGCCTTCGCCGAGATGGCGCATGCCGCCGGCAAGGGCGTGGTCGTCATCAAGTCGGGCAAGACCGAACTGTCGCGCACCGCGGCCGCGTCCCACACCGCTTCGCTCGCCGGCGGCGGTGCCGCGTCGTCGGCATTCCTGCGCCGCGTCGGCGTGGCCGAGGTCAATACGCCGGCCGAACTCATCGAGACCCTCAAGATCTTCCATGTCCATGGACCGGGCCTCGGCCGGCGGCTCTGTTCGCTGTCCTGTTCCGGTGGCGAGGCCGGGCTGGTCGCCGATCTCGCTTCGCCGTTCGGTCTCGAATTCCCGCCCCCCTCGGATGCGCAGCGGCAACGCCTTGGCGACATCCTCGGGCCGATCGTCGCCATCGCCAACCCGCTCGACTATCACACCTTCATCTGGGGCGACGGGCCGCGCACGACCGATGTGTTCGCCACCATGCTGTCGAACTACGACGCCGGCATCTACATCATCGATCCGCCGCGCAACGACCGCTGCGACCCGTCCTCCTACGAGCCGGCGCTCGCCGCCATCGAGGCAGCGCAGGCGCTGACCGGCCGCAAGGCGTTCCCGGTCGCCTCGATGCCGGAAAATTTCGACGAGGTGCGCGCCGTCGCCATGCTGGAGCGCGGCGTGGTCACGCTGATGGGCCTCGAGAC
>JBATNB010000477.1:0-2595 GCA_049290135.1 Rhizobiaceae bacterium | reverse complement strand
GCCGCTTCCGCTCCGGGCTCGCGCGCTGGCCGCGAATCGTCGATCGCGTCGCCGTCACCACGCCGGGCGCCGTTCGCGACGCGCTGATCGCCAGCAATGCGCCGCTGATCACGCAGGAATCCGTCTTCGGGCTGTTCACGAACTGGCCGCAGCTGTCGGCGCGCTTCGTCGCCAATGCCTGGCAGGGCACCGTTCTCGGCGCGCTCGCCATCCTGCTGCCGGCGGGCCTCGCCTTCGCCACCGGCGCCACTTTGGTGGTCCTGCATCTTGTGGCATCGCTGTTCTTCCTTGCCAATTCGCTGGTCCGCCTGCTCGCGGCATTTGACCGGCCCGTGCTCGACAACAGCCGCCTCGATCGTTTCGACCCGAGTCGGGCGCCGACCTATTCGATCCTCGTCGCATTGTACCGCGAAGCCGAAATCGTGCCCGATCTGATCGAGGCGATGCGGGCGTTGCAATGGCCGCGACCGAAACTCGACATCAAGTTCGTCTGCGAGGCCGACGACGCCGAGACGATCGCGGCATTGCAGCGTGGCTCGATCGAGGGCTTCGCCGAGATCGTTCGCGTTCCGCCCTCGCAACCGCGAACCAAGCCGAAAGCGCTGAACTACGCGCTGCAACTGTGCCGTGGCGACATCGTCGCCATCTATGACGCGGAAGACCGGCCCGACCCGCTCCAGCTCGTCGAGGCCTGGCAGCGGTTGCGCGCCGGCGGCGAGGCCCTGGCCTGCGTCCAGGCGCCGCTCGACATCGGCAATGGCTCCCATAATCGCCTCACGGCGCTGTTCGCCATGGAATACCGCGCGCTGTTCCGCGGACTGCTGCCATGGCTGGCGCGGCGCGGCCTGCTGATCCCGCTCGGCGGGACGTCAAATCACTTCCGCCGCTCCGCGCTCGACGCGGTCATGGCCTGGGACCCTTTCAACGTCACCGAGGATGCGGACCTCGGCACGCGCCTTGCCCGCTATGGCTATCGGGTCGATGTGATTTCCCGCCCGACGCTGGAGGATGCGCCGGAGGATCTCGGCATCTGGCTCAAGCAGCGGACCCGATGGTTCAAGGGCTGGCTGCAGACCTGGTTCGTCCACGTGCGGGCGCCGCTCTATTTCATCCGCCAGGGCGGGTTCGGGGAATTCCTTGTTTTGCAGATTCTTTTTGTCGGCATCATCCTGTCGTCACTGCTGCATCCGCTGATCGTCTACTATTTCGTCGATTTCGCCGTCCGTCTGGCGGACTGGCGCTACACCGGTCCCTTCGACCTGTTCCTCGCCATCGTCGACGGCATGAACCTGGTCCTGGGCTATGGCGGGTTTCTGGCGCTGGCCTGGCGCACGTCGAAGCGGACGCCCGGAATCTTCTGGGCCAGCGCGCCTTTCGTTCCCCTCTACTGGCTGCTTCTGTCGGCCGCGGCGTGGCGCGCCGCGTGGCAGCTCGCGCATGCCCCGCACAAATGGGAAAAGACCCCGCATCGCCCGCATCGCGACCGGACCGTGGCCGGCGCGGCAAAGCCGGTCGATTGACCGCGCCTCTCAGCGCTTGAGGAAGTCCGGACCGGCGCCGATGATCGCCTTGTCGGGCTTGCCGACGACCCGGTCGTCGCGCCCCTCATAGTCGATGGATCGCAGGATGCGGCCGATCGCTTCCAGCCGCGCTCGCCGCTTGTCGTTGGCGCGAATGACTGTCCAGGGCGCGCGTTCCGAATGGGTGCGCTGGAGCATCGTGTCGCGCCTGTCGGAATATTCGTCCCACTTGGTGATGGCGGCGATGTCGATCGGCGAGAATTTCCAGTTGGTCAGCGCGCTGTGGCGACGGTCATGAAAACGCTTGAGCTGCGTTTCCTGGCCGATGTCGAGCCAGAACTTGAAGAAATGAATGCCCTCGTCGACTACGAGATCCTCCACCTTCGGCGCCTGCACGAAGAAGGCCTTGTACTGCGCCGGCGTGCAGAACCCCATCACCGGCTCGACGCCGGCGCGATTGTACCATGACCGATCGAAGGTCACGAATTCGCCCGAAGTCGGGAAATGGTTGACGTAGCGCTGGAAGTACCACTGGCCGCGCTCCGTCTCCGTCGGCTTCGGCAGCGCCACGTTCCGGGCCGTGCGCGGGTTCATGTACTGGCGCAGCGCGAAGATCGTGCCGCCCTTTCCGGCCGCGTCCCGGCCTTCAAACAGCGAAAGGCACCGCCCGCCGGTCGCCGCCAGCCATTTTTGCAGCTTCACGAGTTCGGCCTGCATGGTCTCGAGGCGCGCCTCGTATTCGTCCTCGTCCAGCTTTTTGGCGTAAGGGTAGCCGCCCGATGACAGATCGTGATCGTCGATCCAGTCGGGGAGTTTCGGATTGTCGATGTCGAACTCCCTGGCCTTGCCGTTGATCGTCAGCCGGATCACGGTGTCGGCCTTGGCCGGGGGAGGCGGGTTTTCCACGGACAAACTCCTTCAAGAACTGGATCGCGTCATGTTATGGGCAGCGCGCATCGCGGTAAAGCGCGTCCCGACCGGACGCCGGGGGTGGAGCGGGTCTTGAAGGCGGAACGCCGGGCCAGGGTTCTCGGGTGGGCGCTTGCCGGTTCGGCGGGCTGCGCCGGCGCGGCGG
>JBATNB010000476.1:0-2569 GCA_049290135.1 Rhizobiaceae bacterium | reverse complement strand
GATCGGACTCGGCGGCCAGCCGCGCGCGCTGCTGGGCGCGCAGGGCGTCACGCTCGAGCGCGACCGACTTCATGCGCTGCTTGACCGGATTGCCGCCGAAGGCCGGCAACAGGGTGAACAGCGTGGCGAACACAGCGACGGCCACCAGAATCGACAGGATGGTGATGGGATCCAGAAACTGCTCGAAGGCCTTGTCCATGGCGGATCCTCACATGTCGAAGTTGATCATCTTCTTCATCACGACGATGCCGAGCGTCATCCAGACGGCGGAGAAGCCGAGCAGCATGTGGCCGACACTGGTGGTGAAGAGAGGCATGATGTAGTTGGGGCTGGCCATGTAGACGAGGCCGGCGACCATGAACGGCAGGGCGCCGATGATGGCGGCCGAGGCCTTGGCTTCCATCGACAGCGCGTTGACCTTGGCCTTCATCTTCTTGCGGTCGCGCAGCACGCGCGACAAATTGCCGAGCGCTTCCGACAAATTGCCGCCGGCCTGCTGCTGGATCTGGATGACGATGCCGAAGAACGCCGCCTCGGAGCAGGGCATGGTCTCGGGCATGCGCATGGCGGCTTCCGGGATCGACAGGCCGACCTGCTGGGATTCCACGATGCGGCGGAATTCGGTGCGCACCGGCTCGGCGGCCTCGGAGGCGATCATGCGCACGCCGTCATTGAGCGGCAGGCCGGACTTCACCGCGCGCACGATAATGTCGAGGGAGTTGGGGAATTCGTTGAGGAACTTCTTGACGCGGCGGGCGCGCACGAAGCCGATGAACCAGCGCGGCAGGCCGAACATGGCGGCCAGGAACACGCCGGGGGCGACAAGCAGCGGCGCGCCGAACACGATCGCCACCAGCGTGGCGACGAGGCCGAAGACGGCCGAATAGATGTAGAAGCGCTGCAGGCTGGTCGACAGGCCGGCCTGGCGGATCTGGATCTTCAGTGGCGGCTTCTTGACCTCGCGGGCGCGCACCTTCTCGCGCTGCTCGAGGTCCTTGAGCGAATCCTGCACCGTGCGGCGGCGCTTTGCCGCCTCCTGCACGCGGTCGCGGCTCGCCTTCTTGGCGGCGCGGTCGGTCTCCGTCTTCTTCACCGAATCGAGCCGGCGGCTGACCGTCGCGTCCTGCTCGATGCGGCCCTGCAGGAACGCATAGGCGACCGCGCCGGCGGAGAACCCCGCCAGGATGATGAAGGCAACGAATGTGAGATCGAGACCGAACATGCCCTGCCCGCCTTACCTGTCGGCCCTCGTCTCCATGCGCTCAAGCGCGGCGGCGAGACGGCTTTCCTCGTTGTAGTAGCGGGCGCGGTCCCAGAAGTGCGGGCGGCCGATGCCGGTGGATGTATGCTCGCCGATGATGCGGCCGTTCGCGTCCTCGCCCTTGATGTTGTAGAGCACGAGGTCCTGGGTGATGATCACGTCGCCTTCCATGCCGATCACCTCGGTGATGTGGGTGATGCGGCGCGAACCGTCGCGCAGGCGCGCGGCCTGGACGATGATGTCGACCGAGCCGACGATGATCTCGCGCACGGTCTTCTGCGGCAGCGTGAAGCCGCCCATCGCGATCATGGATTCGATACGGTTGAGGCACTCGCGCGGCGAGTTGGAGTGGATCGTGCCCATCGAGCCGTCATGGCCGGTGTTCATCGCCTGCAGAAGGTCGAAGACCTCCGGTCCGCGCACTTCGCCGACGATGATGCGCTCGGGACGCATGCGCAGGCAGTTCTTGACCAGGTCGGTCATGGTGACCTGGCCCTCGCCCTCGAGGTTCGGCGGGCGGGTTTCCAGCCGGACCACGTGCGGCTGCTGCAGCTGCAGTTCGGCGGAGTCCTCGCAGGTGATGATGCGCTCGTCGGTGTCGATGTAGCGCGTCAGGCAGTTGAGCAGCGTGGTCTTGCCCGAACCGGTGCCGCCGGAAATGACGATGTTGCAGCGCACGCGGCCGATGATCTTGAGGATCTCGGCGCCGTCCGGCGAGATCGCGCCGAACTTGACCAGCTGCTCGAGCGTCAGCTTGTCCTTCTTGAACTTGCGGATGGTGAGCGCGGTGCCGTCGATGGCGAGCGGCGGGGCGATGACGTTGACGCGCGACCCGTCGGGAAGGCGGGCGTCGCAGATCGGGCTCGATTCGTCGACGCGGCGGCCGACCTGCGAGACGATGCGCTGGCAGACATTGAGGAGCTGCTGGTTGTCGCGGAACCGGATCTGGGTTTCCTCGACCTTGCCGCTGACTTCGATGTAGACCTTCTTGGCGCCGTTCACCATGATGTCGGCGATGTCGTCGCGGGCCAGAAGCGGCTCCAGCGGGCCGTAGCCGAGCACGTCGTTGCAGATGTCGTCGAGCAGTTCCTCCTGCTCCGAGATCGACATCGCGAAGTTCTTGATGGCGATGATGTCGTTGACGATGTCGCGGATTTCCTCGCGCGCGCTTTCCTGGTCGAGCTTGGCCAGCTGCGACAGGTCGATCGTGTCGATGAGCGCAGAGAACACCTGGCTCTTGGTGTCGTAGTAGGATTCGGAGCGTTCGCGCGCGCGCGGCGCCGACGCTTCGGCCGCCATGCGTGGCGC
>JBATNB010000475.1:0-5792 GCA_049290135.1 Rhizobiaceae bacterium | reverse complement strand
CTGTCTGGTAGCCCGTCATCCGCCAAGGCCGCCGGGTTCCCGGACAGCCGTCCCTGTTTTTTCCGCCCCTTTTCCGGCGCGGTTTGCTGTTAGTTGACTGGAGATTAGCCTGAGCCGGGCTGAGATTCGGTTTACGGGCGCGGTTAAAAAAGTTCCTTTGTGATTACCGCTCGTTAAGTGTGGGGCAGGGATGGCGCGAACGGCACGGTTGGGAGCGGTGGGCCTGGCGATGATTGTGGCCGGGCTGGCGGTCGCGCCGGCACGCGCGCTGGAATTGCCGCCGCACAAGGACGCCGTGTTTGCCTATCCCGGCATTCTGGAAACCCGCGACGGCGGCGCCTTCCGCGTGGTCGACTATCGCGAACAGCGCGACATCAATGGCCGCGACGAGGTGCCGGAACTGCGCGCCGCCGCGCGCTACCTGAAACTGTCGGTCCGCAAGAAACAAAGCGATGCCGTGGCCGGGACCGGCGCCGGCCCGGTGGCGCATTTCGCCGTCGGCGCCCCCGAGCGCGCCACCGTCATCGTCATCTACGTGCATGGCAAGGGCGGCAACCGGAAGCAGGGCGTCAACGACCTGACCTTCGGCGGCAATTTCAACCGGCTGAAGAACCTCGTCGTGTCCGGCGGCGGCCTCTACCTCTCGCCGGATTTCGCCGATTTCGCCGAGCGCGGCGCGAGCCAGATCGCCGGGCTTGCCGCCTATTACGCGGCCCGTTCGCCCGGCGCGCCGATCTATATCGCCTGCGGGTCGATGGGCGGCGCGATCTGCTACGGGCTGGCGGCGGGCGAGGCGGACCGGAATGTGTCCGGTTATCTCTGGCTCGGCTCCTTCGCCGACGAGCGGCTGCTTGCCTCGGCGGCGGCGAAGGCGCGCAAACCCTTCTTCTTTGCCCAGGGATCGGCTGACAAGGTGTTCCCGGTCGAGGCGCAGGAGCGCCTCTACGCCGCCCTGCGCGCCAAAGCCCGGACCTATCCGGTGCGGTTCGTGCGGTTCGAGACCGGGTCGCACGGCACGCCGATCCGCATGGTGGACTGGCGCGAGACGCTCAACTGGATGCTGTCGCTGCGGTAGCTCACTGCGCGGCGTTGAACACGCTGACGGGGTCCTGCTCGCCGTCATAGGCGGCATCCGCCTCGTACGACGTCAGCACGAACCGCCCGCCGCGAAACGTCCAGACGCCAGCGGAAAACGCATCGCCGATGCCGCGCCACTTGCCGAACGTGGTGATGGTGCGCGTGCCGGGATCGAACTCGGAATTGACCGCCAGATCGCGTGATTCGTACCCGGCGATCGTCATCGATTTCACCTTCTCGTTCGAATCGTCGGTGTAGACGATGTCGAGGACAGGCTCCGGCAGCGACACGGTGGTGACGACGCCGTAATGGTCGACGAGGTAATAGACTTCCGCGACATTGTAGGCGTAGCGGGCGCAGGCGAAGCGGAACAGCGTAGCCTTTCGGACCTGATCGTTCGGATCGCTCTCGTCGTAGCGGAATTCGATGATGTGGATTTCCGGGGAATCGCCGGCGACATAGGGCCGGCTGTCCTCGATCAGATTGCAATCCGCCCGGCGCGTCGTGGTGAACAGCCGCGCGACACGCTCCTTCAGTTCCGCCGGCGTTTCCTCCGTCGCCGTCTCGCCGTCGCAGTCTTCAGGGATCTCGTTTTCCAGGAAGTGGGCGAAGGCGACCGGCTTGAGCGCGCCTTTCTCGATCGCCATCGGCCGGAATGGCGGCTCCTGGATCTGCGGATTGACCTGCCGCACCGTGTAGCAGCCGGCGAAGACGTTTTCCTTTTCGCCTGGTCCGGTCGACCGGATGGCGACGGGTACGAGATAGTAGATGCTTCCCGCCGCGCCCTCGGCGATCGGACGACCGGTGACCACGTCGACATGCGTGGTCGCGCCATAGCCGTTCACGAACGCCTCGTAGCTCTTCGACGGCGGCGTGGAGAAATAGGACCAGGCGCGCGCATACTCCCGGCGGTTGACCGCGCTGTAGAGCGAGCGGATCACCGCCGCCGCATCGGAACGGTCATCGACGAACGGCGGCGAGGCCGGTTCGCCGGCCGGCGCGACAACGGTGGACGCGAGTGCGAGGCAGGATGCCAGCATGAACGCCGCGGGGCGCGGGATCGCGGTCATCGACATCTCCCTCCAGGCAGCCGGCCGCCGTGCCCGGTTCATCACCACTGGCCGGTGTTCGGCATGGAAATCCAGGGCTCGACCGGCGTCAGCGGCGGCCCGTCCTGGAGCAGTTCGACCGAGATCCCGTCCGGCGAGCGCACGAACGCCATGTTGCCGTCGCGCGGCGGCCGGTTGATCACCACGCCCGCCGCCTTCAGCCGCGCGCAGGCATCGTGGATGTCGTCGACCCGGTAGGCGAGGTGGCCGAAATTGCGCCCGCCGCCATAGGTCTCCACCTTTCCGTCCGCATCGGGCCAATTGTAGGTCAGTTCGAGTTCCGGTGACCGTTCCGCCGCCGAACGCTCCTTGTCCCGTGGCGCGGCGAGGAAGATGAGCGTGAATCGCCCCTGTTCGCTTTCGTATCTGCGGACTTCCTCAAGGCCGAGTGCGTCGCACCAGAAGGCGAGCGACTCCGCGATGGAATGAATGCGGACCATGGTGTGAACGTAGCGCATGGGGCTCCTGCGGCGGCTCTTTCATTCGATCCGGGGAAAATGCGCCAAATCGCTTGCGTCACGCAAGCCACGCAATGATATCCTCGCGGAAAGAATCAGTTGCGTTGGCGTTGAGGGGAAAGAGGCCGGTCTGATGGGGGAAAAGACCTCACGGGACAAGCTGGACGGCGATGAATTCGCCGTAGCCGGCGCTGATGACGCAGACCTCGGCGAACTCGTCGAGGTTGCAGGCGCTATCAAATGGTTCGACGTCGCCAAGGGCTACGGTTTCGTCGTGCCCGATGATGCCGGCTATGGCGACATCCTGCTTCACGTCACCTGCCTGCGCCGCGACGGCTTCCAGACCGCGCTCGAAGGCGCGCGCGTCGTCTGCCTGGTGCGGCGCGGCAGCCGCGGCTGGCAGGCGTTCCGGGTCGCCGACATGGACGCCTCGACCGCCATCCATCCGCAGGAAACCGCCCAGCGCACCCATGTCCATGTGTCGGCCGAGAGCGGACTGGAACGCGCCATCGTCAAATGGTTCAACCGGATCAAGGGATTCGGGTTCCTGTCGCGCGGCGAAGGCACCGAGGACATTTTCGTCCACATGGAGACGCTGCGGCGCTATGGCCTGACCGAGCTCCGCCCGGGGCAGGTCGTGCTGGTTCGCTTCGGACGCGGGTCGAAAGGCCTTATGGCCGCCGAAATCCATCCCGATATGGGAACCGTGCCGGTCTCCCATTGATGCGTGGAACCGGCCGCCGCCACCGGCGCGGTCAAACGGCGCATCGTTCGGGACCTGCAATGCCCAAAACCATCCTCTCCCTGATCCTGGCCGCCGTGATGGCGGCCTTGTCGTCGCTTCCGGTGTCGGCCGACGCGATGTACCTGGCGGTCGATCCCGCGCCGCTGGTGGCCCGCACCGCTTACGGCGATGTCTATTTCGCCGTCGAGGTGGCCGACGAGCCCGGCGAGCGCGAACGCGGCCTGATGTTCCGCGACGACCTTCCCGAACGCTACGGCATGCTGTTCGTGTTTCCCTCGACCGGCCAGGTCGGGTTCTGGATGAAGGACACGCCGCTGGCGCTCGATCTGGTGTTCATCGGCGCCGACGGCGTCATCGGCGCGATCCGGCGCGGCGAACCGGAATCGACCACCGTGATCGCACCGGACATGCAAGTGCGCTTCGTGCTCGAACTCGAGGCCGGCACGGCGCTCAGGACCGGCCTTGCGCCCGGCATCCGTTTGCGGCATCCGGCCATCGACGCGGTCGCCGGTCGCTGAGGATGATGCTGCAATTCCGCCACGGACGATTTGACCTGGACTATCTCGATGACGGGGCCGGCCCGCCGGTCGTGCTCGTGCACGGCTTCGCTTCGTCGGCCCGCGTCAACTGGGTGACGCCCGGCTGGGTGGAGACGCTGGTTTCGGCCGGCTATCGCGTGCTCGCGCTCGACAATCGCGGCCATGGCGGTTCGACGAAAAGCCGGGAGAGCGCCGACTACACGCCCGAGGCGATGGCTGGCGACGTGCTGGCCCTGGCCGACCATGCCGGGCTCGGACGGTTTCACCTGATGGGGTATTCGATGGGCGCGCGCATTTCCGCCTATGCCGCGCTCGCCGCGCCCGAACGCCTGGCAACGCTGGCCCTCGCCGGCCTGGGCATCCACCTGGTCGACGGTCTCGGCGACTGGGATGCCATCGCCGAGGCGCTGCTGGCCGAGGATCCGGCCGATGCCGCGCCCGGCCGCCCGCGCATGTTTCGCGATTTCGCCGACCGCACCCGGTCCGACCGGTTGGCTCTTGCCGCCTGCATTGCCTCGTCGCGCAAGGCACTGAGCCCGGCCGACGCGGCGCGGATAACCACCCCGACCCTGATCGCCGTGGGAACGCGCGACGATATCGCCGGCGATCCGCATGCGCTTGCCGCCCTGATGCCCGGTGCGGTCGTCTATGACATCGAGGGCCGCGACCACATGCTTTCGGTCGGCGATCGCCGTTTCAAGGCGCGCTATCTGCAGTTCATTGCCGGGCATTCCACATGAAATCACCGCATCCCGTCGAATTCACCGGGACCGATGGCAATCGCCTGGCCGGCGATCTCCATGATGGCGGCGGCGCGCCGATCCTGCTCCTGCATGGTGGCGGCCAGACCCGCCATGCCTGGGCTCAGACGGCCAGGCGCATTGCCGGCGCCGGCTGGCGCGCCATCAGCATCGATTTGCGCGGCCATGGCGACAGTGCCTGGGTGGCCTCGGGGGACTATCGCTATTCCACCTATGTCGCCGATGTCGCCGGTATCGCCGTCGAGGTGGCGGCACGCTACGGCCAGGCGCCGGCGGCGATCGGCGCATCGCTTGGCGGCTTGTCGGCGCTTGGCGCCGAACTCGTCCACGGTCCGTGCCTGTCGACGCTGGTGCTGGTCGACGTTACGCCATGGATGGACCCTGACGGCGTGACACGCATCCAGGGCTTCATGCGCACCCACGCCGCCGACGGCTTTGCCACGCTCGACGATGCGGCCGATGCGATCGCCCTCTACCTGCCGCATCGCAAGCGTCCGCGCTCGCTGGAAGGGTTGGCGAAGAACCTGCGCCGATCCGCCGACGGCCGCTACCGCTGGCACTGGGACCCGGCATTCCTGGACAGTCCGCTCGGCATCAATGTCGGTGCCGAGGCGCACATGCAGACCTTGCGAGCGGCGCTCGGCGGGTTGCGGGTGCCGACGCTGCTGGTGCGCGGGCTGTTGTCGGAACTCATCCACGAGCGCGAGGCCGGTCTGTTCCTCGCCGCCGCGCCGAATGCCCGGGCGGTGGACGTTTCGGGCGCCGGGCACATGGTCGCCGGCGATCGCAACGACGTGTTCACCGACGCGATTCTCGAATTCCTGTCGTCCTGAACGACGGGCAGGGGTGGCGGATTGCCGCGCGCGCACCGTTCCTGTAGCCACTGCCGCCAGGACGGGGGAAGGGGAATCGATGGCCGGGATCGCCGCGCTCGCTTTGGCCTATGTGCTGTCGCAGCTTTACCGCACCTTCCTGGCCGTGCTGACGCCGGTGCTCGGCGCCGATCTCGGCGCCAGCAAGTCCGACCTGGCGCTTGCCTCCGGGGCCTGGTTCGCCGTGTTCGCCGCGATGCAGTTCGCCGTCGGCATCGCACTGGATACGTT
>JBATNB010000474.1:0-3530 GCA_049290135.1 Rhizobiaceae bacterium | reverse complement strand
TGGCGGATCAGCCCGAGGCCGTCGCGCAGCCACTGCACCGCCGCCCCGGCAATGAAGATGGAGCCCTCGAGCGCATAGGTGGTCCGGCCGGCGAGGCGGTAGGCGATCGTCGTCAGCAGGCGCGACTGCGAGGCGACGCGGTCGGTTCCGGTGTTGAGGAGGGCGAAGCAGCCGGTGCCATAGGTGGACTTCATCATGCCGCGGCGGAAGCAGGCATTGCCGATGGTGGCGGCATGCTGGTCGCCGGCGACGCCGCGGATCGGCACCGGCGCGCCGAGCAGGGCGGCATCGGCGATGCCGAAGTCGCCGTCGCAGTCGAGCACGTCGGGAAGCATGGCGCGCGGAATGCGCAGCGTGGAAAGCAACTCGTCGTCCCAGGCGTTGCGGGCAATGTCAAACAGCAGCGTGCGCGATGCATTGGTGGCATCGGTGGCATGGACGCGGCCGCCGGTCATGCGGAAGACCAGCCAGGAATCGATGGTGCCGAAGCACAGTTCGCCGCGTTCGGCGCGGCCGCGCAGGCCGTCGACGGAATCGAGAAGCCAGGCAAGCTTGGTTCCGGAGAAATAGGGATCGAGCAGCAGGCCGGTGCGTTCGGTAAACAGCGGCTCCAGGCCGCGGCGCCGGAGTTCGGCACATGACGATGCGGTGCGCCGGTCCTGCCAGACGATGGCGCGGTGAACGGGGCGCCCGGTGGCGCGCTCCCAGACAACCACGGTCTCGCGCTGGTTGGTGATGCCGATGGCGGCGACCTCGCGCGCGGTCACGCCGGCCGCCTCGAGTGCCGTTCGCGCCGTCGCGGCGACCGTCTGCCAGATCTCCTGCGCATCGTGTTCGACCCAGCCATTGTCGGGATAATGCTGGGTGAACTCCTGCTGGCCGACGCCGGCGACGCGCATGTCCGGCGAGAACAGGATGGCGCGGGTGGAGGTGGTGCCCTGGTCGATGGCGAGGATGTGGGCGCTCATGCCGGATTCCTTTCGTTCGCGGCGAGTTTCGCCGGCCTTGCGGCGGCGATCAAGCGGCGAGGCGATCCGCCGTGCGGCGGGCACGGCCGAACCCGGCCATCAATCCGCTTCCGTTTGGCGATGAACCGCTCTAGCGTAACGGCGCGCGGGCGTGAGGCGCCGCGCCGTTGCAAACAACAGCCGGGCGACAATCATGAATTCAGACCTTTCCGACCGCCGGACAGCCGCCATCGCGCGGGGCGTCGGCGTCACCACCCAGATCTATGCCGACCGTGCGGAGAACGCCGAAATCTGGGATGTCGAGGGGCGACGCTACATCGACTTCGCCTCGGGCATCGCGGTGCTCAACACCGGGCATCGCCACCCCAAGGTGATCGAGGCGGTAAAGGCGCAGATCGACCGGTTCACCCACACCTGCCACCAGGTGGTGCCTTATGAGAACTATGTGACGCTCGCCGAACGGCTGAACGCGCTGGTGCCGGGGAATTTCGCCAAGAAGACCGTCTTTGTCACCACCGGCGCCGAGGCGGTGGAGAACGCCATCAAGATCGCGCGCGCGGCGACGGGGCGTTCGGCGGTGATCGCGTTCTCGGGCGGGTTCCACGGCCGCACCTTCATGGGCATGGCGCTGACCGGAAAGGTCGCGCCCTACAAGCTCGGCTTCGGTCCGATGCCCGGCGACGTCTATCACGCCCCGTTCCCGGTGCCGCTGCACGGCGTGACGGTCGAGGATTCGCTGGCCGCGCTCGACCGCCTGTTCAAGGCCGATGTCGACCCGGCGCGCGTGGCGGCCATCATCGTGGAGCCGGTGCAGGGCGAGGGCGGGTTCTACGAGGCACCGCGCGAATTCATGCGCAGGCTGCGCGCCGTGTGCGACCAGCACGGAATCCTGCTCGTGGCCGACGAGGTGCAGACCGGGTTCGCGCGGACCGGCAAGATGATGGCGATGGACCATCATGACGTGGCGCCGGACCTGACGACCATGGCGAAGAGCCTCGCCGGCGGTTTCCCGCTGTCGGCGGTGACCGGGCGCAAGGAGATCATGGATGCGCCGGCGCCGGGCGGCATCGGCGGCACCTATGGCGGCAATCCGCTCGGCATCGCCGCCGCGCATGCCGTGCTCGACGTGATCGCCGAGGAGGGGCTGGTCGACCGCGCCAATGTGCTCGGCTCGCGGCTGAAGCAATCGCTGGAGAGCATGCGGGCCGACGTGCCGGAGATCGTCGACATTCGCGGGCCGGGCTTCATGAACGCGGTGGAATTCAATGATCGGCGGACGCGGCTGCCGAGCGCCGATTTCGCCAACGCGGTCCGCGTCCGGGCGCTCGACAAGGGACTGATTCTGCTGACGTGCGGCGTCCACGGCAATGTCATCCGCTTCCTGTCGCCGATCACGATCCAGGACGGGGTGTTCGCGGAAGCGTTGGGAAAGCTCGAGGAATCGATCAGGGAAGCCGGCGCCGCCTGAGCGCCAGCGCCCGGGGCCGGCGTTCAGGCCGGCTCCGGCACCTTGCAGAACAGGCCGTAGAGCGTGCCGACAACCGACGACACTTCGCCGCTGGCAATCGAGTAGTAGATGTTGCGGCCGTCGCGGCGGGTATTGACCAGCCGGTCGAACCGCAGGCGGGCAAGCTGCTGCGACACGGCGGCCTGCGGCAGGGCGAGGATTTCCTCGAGTTCCGTCACGGTCTTTTCACCCTCCGCCAGCAGGCAGAGGATCAGGAGCCGGTTCTCGTGGGCCAGCGCCTTCAAAAGCTCGCTGGCCTTGCGCGCCTGCTCAGCCATCGTTTCGCGATTGCCCAGGGCAGCGGCGGCGAAATTCGGCAATATCATCTTGGCATCTCCGCAGTTCGGATGGTCCCACGTCGCTTCGCATCATTGCGCAAACCGGGTTCCGCCAAACCGCCAGAGCCGTTCTGCCATGCAAAGTCACGCGCATTCCCTTCCCGTTTTCTCTGCCGGATTTCAACTTAAATCCGTCTGAATCACGGGTAAAATCGGTTCCCTCGCCTGAAAACCGACAGTCATTTCCATTTCAATATATATCAAGTCGGACATCCGTGCATTGTAAAAAATGCGCTGCCCCCTGTCCTGGACGCGCACATGGCCCCAAAGTGGCTCATGCGCCGATTGCCGCACCCATTCCCGTCGCCATGACCCGACCGGGATCGAGCGACCGCGCCAGGGCGGCCAGAAGGTCGGGCGCGCCATCGGCGGGCCGGTCGACATAAGGGGCGTGGTCGGCGCCCATGCCGTGGTGATGCGAGACGGCGCCGCCGGTCTTCAGCATCGCTGTGGTGGCGGCATGCTTCAAGGCGCGCCATTGCGCCAGCGGATCGCCGGCGCGGACGAACACGGCGGTGAAATAGAGGCAGGCGGAATCGCGATAGGAGTGCGACAGGTGGCACATCACCACCGCCGGGCTCCCGGTTTCGCGCGCCGCCAAGACGAGGGCCGCCTTCACCGCGCCGTGCAGGCCGGCCAGGGCCGACCACGGCGCAACGGTCTCGTAGGTATCGACGCCGAGGCCGCGCGCCATCAACGATTCGCGCAGGTATGGCG
>JBATNB010000473.1:0-9167 GCA_049290135.1 Rhizobiaceae bacterium | reverse complement strand
ACGGCATCCGCGGCGCCCGGCGCCAAGACCACCGTGTATTTGCCGCGCCGGCGCCGCCGGCGTCTGGATGCCTCAACCGCCCCGTGTGGCGCCGAAAGTGCGCCGCGTACGGGGTCGAGCACGGTTTTTCCTGTCGGGCGCCGCGCTGGCCAATGCCGGCCGCGGCCGGGCGCCGCTGTCTGTTTCGTTGACATGAGCGTATCAGCGGTCGTGGCAAACACAAAGGCATTTCACGCGGACGCCCGAATTGCCCGGCCATGCGGTTCGTGGCAGTGTCCGCCGACGTCCGGGGGTCATGGGAATGAAGCTGCACAAGCCGCACGACGACGATTTCGAAGAGCGGGTCCGCCAGAGCTTTGCCCGGCAGAACGCCATGGTCACCCTTGGCGCCACGCTGACGCGCATCACGCCGGGAATCGTGGAAATCGAGATGCCGTTCTCCGAGCAGTTCACCCAGCAGCACGGGTTCCTTCACGCCGGCATCATTTCAACCGGGCTCGATTCGGCGTGCGGCTACGCCGCCTATACGTTGATGCCGATCGATGCCGCGATCCTCACCATCGAGTTCAAGGTCAATCTCCTGGCGCCGGGCCGGGGCGAGCGCTTCCTGTTCCGCGGCGAGGTCACCAAGCCCGGCCGCACGATCCTCGTTTCCGATGGCCGCGCCTATGCCTTCAGCGCCGAGGGCGACGCCAAGCTGATTGCCACCATGACGGGAACGATGATGACGGTTGTCGGGCGCGAAGGACTGAGCGGATGAGCGGCCGGATCACGCTCGATCTTGACGCGCTGGTCGCCGACGGGCGGTTGACACCCGCCGAGGCGGAACGGCTGCGGGGTCTCGCCATGCCGGGGCGGGCGGTCTCCACCGTGATCCAGGTGCTTTATGTTTTCGGCGCACTCGGGCTGGCCGCCGGCGTCATGGTGCTGAAGCCGGACCCGGTGTCCGGGATGGTGCTTGCCGCCGCCGCGCTGGGATTTGCGTCCTGGACGCAGGTGTCGCGCAACGAGAGCCTGTCGATCCTCGGCTATGCCATGGCGATTGCCGGGACGGCGGGCCTGTCCGGGTCGCTGGCGCTTCAGTTCGGCGACCTGTTGCCGCCCATCGCCGTCAACGCGCTGGTCACGGCGATCACGCTCGCCTCGGCGCTGTGGTTCCGCTCGGCCTTCCTCGCCGCCTTCGTTCCGCTCGGCATCGCGGCGATGGTCGGCTCCGGCACGCAGTACTGGCACGCCGCCTACGGCATCTTCGTCAAGGAACCGACCATCACCGTGCTCCTGTTCGGGGCGATGGCGCTGGGCCTGTTTGCCGCCGCCAACCGCCTGAAGGGCGATCGCGAGCGCCAGGCGACCGTCGCGGGCCGGGTGGCGTGGATGGTGATGAATTTCGGCTTCTGGGTCGGGTCGCTGTGGGGCGACCATGTGGGCGAGCATTTCATGCGCGCCGTCAAGGACGGCACGGTCGATTGGGACGCGGTGGAAGCGTGGCGCGCCAACGCCGTCTTCATCGCCGACTATGTGTTCGTGATCGCCTGGGCGGCGGCGTCCCTTGCCACCATCGCGCTGCTGCGGACAAACCGCTTCGCGCTCAACTCCGCCATCACCTTCCTCGCCATCAATGGCTACACGCAGTTCTTCGAACGGTTCGGCAACAGCGCCGTCGCGCTTCTGACCGGCGGGGCGACGCTTCTCGCCTTCGCGTTCGGCCTGTATCATTTCGACCGCTGGGCCATGGCCAGGCGCAAGGCGTCCGCCTGAGATGAGCGCGCCCGATCCGTTGTTCGTCATGGCGGTGGAAGCCGAATATGGCGACCATCTTCGCCGCCGCTTCACCCCGCATTTCACCGGCGTCGGTCCGGTCGAGGCGGGTGTCTCGCTCGCCGCCGAACTGGCGCTGCGCCAGGCCGCGGGCCGGCCTCCCTCGCTGATCGTCTCGCTCGGCTCCGCCGGATCGCGCGTATTGGCGCAGACCGAGGTCTACCAGGTGGCCTCCGTGTCCTGGCGCGATGTGGACGCCTCGCCGCTCGGCATCGAGAAAGGCCGTACGCCGTTTCTCGACATCCCGAAGGAAATTCCGCTGCCGCTGCTCGTGCCGGGCCTGCCGTCGGCGCGTCTGTCGACCGGCGCCACGATCGTTTCGGGCCGGACCTACGAGGCCATCGACGCCGACATGGTGGACATGGAGACCTTCGCGCACCTGCGCGCCGCCATGCGCTTCGGCGTGCCGCTGATCGGATTGCGCGGCATTTCCGACGGAAAGGACGACCTGAACCATATCGACGACTGGACCGAGTATCTCCATGTCGTCGACGAGAAGCTGGCCGAGGCGGTGGATCGGCTGTTGCAGGCGATCTGAAGGGAAGTGTTTTGGTTTGAATGCGGTGGGCCGATTTCGGTGGTGAGGGAAACCCTGCGCAGGCGATGCCGCCGGATTTGCGAGACGATCTGGTCTGATGGGCTTCGGGCGCAGTTGCGAATCTATTGCGTATTGAAATACTGCCATACTTTCATAAAAATTTGAAAAAAGAATAGAATAATTACGGTTTTCCCGACAAAGCGCATCCAAAATGGCATTTCATCTAAAGCATTGATGGGCTCCCTGCCGTATCTGATATAACGAAGTTCTTGAGTCAATTCTTTTGCCCTGCTGTGCATTTTGGACAATCGGGTGAAATTATCGCTCCATCCGAACTCCACGTCGAGGATGGCAACGACTATGTAGCCGTCTCGCTGCCTTTGGTCGGCGCCCTCAGGGGCGTTGGGCCCGCCAGTATCGGGCAGCAGAAAAGCAGCGACGCAATCGAGCAGGATCGGTTCAGCTTCGATGCGCAGGCCAAGAGACCCGTCACGCAACGCCTTGATCGCCAGTTTCGCTGCGTCGAATTCGTTTTCCTCGCCAAATGGCCCAAGAAAGGCAACGATGGGCGCGACAATCTGGCCTGCGGAGCGCGCCGGCGAACCGGAAGTCCTCCTGCGCCGCGCCGCGGGGCGTTCGGCAGCGCCTGCATCCGCTAGAACAGCGATTTGCCCCGGGCCAGCCGCTTCCACCGGTTCGCGCCTCGGCTTATCCTTTGTCGGACGCAGGCGACCGGCGATCTCAGGGCGGTTCTGCGGTTTTTTCCGACCATTCCCCTTCGCGATGGCGAGGGCGGCGTTTCGCGCCTCGACCAGCGCCTGGAATGCCCAAGGATCGTCTTCCGGCCGTGTCGACTTGAGCCGCTGTGCATAAGCCGACTTGATCGATCGCTCGTCGAGCGTTTTGTCGATCCCGAGCCTCGACCAGGGATAGCGGGCCATTTCAATAGAGCCCGGTCAAGCCGGTTTCGATCTGGTCCAATCGCTTCGAAAACCATTCGCGGCATTCCGCCTGATTGCGAAGTTGTTGCCGAGAAATATCGTGTTCGAACTCGATGACCAGCATCTTGACTTCCGCGCGCGTCTCTTCGCGGGTTTCTTCGTAGAGCCGTTCCGCCCGGGCCAGCAACGCGGCGTTTTCCATCTGCAGGCGTGGATGTAGCTTGTGGCTCTCCAGCGCCGCGAATCGCTTGGCCAACTCGGCGGGACTAAGTCCAGCGCCATTGTTAAGGAATTGTCGCACCTTTTTTCCCGTAGAAAGTACAGTCACTTCGACTTCAAGAACGCCGTTGATGTCGTAGGTGAATCGAACATCAGCGGATTGCACGCCCTTGCGCGCACGCGGAATGTCCACAACCAATTTGCCCAGGAAAACATTGTTTTCGGTACGCAGACTTTCGCCCTGAAAAACTTGTACTTCTATAGCTATCTGAAAATCACGCACCGTTTGTATGATCATGTTGCGCGAGATCGGGATGATCGCGTTGCGTTCAATAAGCGGAGAGAAGGACGTGCGCATGTCTCGTGCGTTTTCGTCGTCGACAAGAGCTACGCCAAGGGAAAACGGACAGACATCGGTCATCACCACATCCCGCAGCGCGCCTTTGCGCCGGATCAGTCCGGATTGAACGGCTGCGCCCAAGGCCACCGCCGCATCTGGATCGACGTTGATCAGCGGCAACCGGCCGAACATTCGAGCGATAAGCGAACGGACCATCGGCATTCTGGTCGCGCCGCCGACCAGAATGATCGCGTCCAGCGCGCCCGGGTCCGTTCCGGAATCGCGCAAGGCCATTTCGGTCGGACCTTTCAACTGTCCCAACAAAGGCGCGGCTTCGAGTTCGAAATGGGTCCGGGCGATCCTGCCATCGACTCGTCTGTCGCCGAGCGTAAAACTGCAGGAAGCAGTGTGCTCGCGGCTCAATTCGATTTTGAGCAATTCCGCTTGCCGCCTGATCGCGGCCGCCGATTTGGGATCGAGGTCCTTTTTCGCCATCGCCCGATCGGACAAGATCAGGTTTTCCAGGATCGCAGTGAAGTCGTCTCCGCCCAGGCGTGTATTGCCGGTTGTCGCGATGACCTCCATGACGTCGTCGAAACGGTCGAGAATCGAGACGTCGAACGTGCCGCCGCCAAGGTCGAAGACCAGGTACTTACCCGCCTCGGCGTCCGCGAACCCATGCGCCAGCGCCGCCGCGGTCGGTTCGTTCACCAGGCGTTCGACGTGCAGTCCGGCCAGCTTTGCAGCGTCGATTGTCGCTTGTCGCTGGGTTTCGTTGAAGTAGGCGGGGACCGAAATGACGGCGTTGGTGATCTTGGTCGCAAGGGCGTTTTCCGCGTCGTCTTTCAAAACGCGAAGGATGACGGCGGAGAGCTCCTCGGGTCGGAATTGATGTCGGCCGAGTTTGGTGACCTGGCCGGTGCCCATCAAGCGCTTGAACGAGGCAACGGTCAGTTCGGGATGTGAGAGAAGGCGGTCGCGCGCAGGTTCTCCCGTAAGAATGCTCCCGTCATCGCCGATGCTCACAACCGAAGGCGTAAGAAATTTCCCGAGCGCGTTGGGGATCAGAACCGGCGCATCGCCGTCGTAATGGGCAATCAGAGAATTCGTTGTGCCCAGATCAATTCCGATTGGTGTCACCGACCACCTCGCGCGCAACTATCGACCTGCAACTTAAACGTTACCGTGATGGTGTCCAGAGCGAGTCCCCGCGCCGGGACGCCCGTCCCAAGCCGTTGCGCCGACTCGCGCTTTTCCCTAAAGCCGCGCCATGACACACGACGCCATCCTGATCATCGACTTCGGCTCACAGGTCACGCAGCTGATCGCCCGGCGCGTCCGCGAGACCGGCGTCTATTGCGAGATCCATCCGTTCCAGAATGCCGGTGAGGCCTTCGGCAGGCTGAAACCCCGCGGCGTCATCTTCTCCGGCGGACCGGCGTCGGTCATCGACGACGGCAGCCCGCGCGCGCCGCGCGAGGTGTTCGAGGCCGGCGTGCCCATCCTCGGCATCTGCTACGGCCAGCAGACGCTCTGCACCCAGCTTGGCGGCAAGGTCGAGGGCGGCCACGCCCGCGAGTTCGGCCGCGCCGACGTGGAAATCCTGAAGGAGAGCCCGCTGTTCGAGGGCATCTGGGATGTCGGCGGCCATTATCCGGTGTGGATGAGCCATGGCGACCGGGTGACCGAGTTGCCCGGAGGCTTCGAGGTCGTGGGCGTGTCGGCGAATGCGCCGTTCGCCATCGCCGTGGACGAGGCCCGGCGCTACTACACCACCATGTTCCATCCGGAAGTGGTGCACACGCCGGACGGCGGCCGCCTCATCGCCAATTTCGTCCACCGGATCGTCGGCCTGAAGTCCGACTGGACCATGGCCGCCTATCGCAAGGAAATGATCGGGAAGATCCGGGAACAGGTCGGCGACACCGGCAGGGTGATCTGCGGCCTGTCGGGCGGCGTCGATTCCTCCGTCGCCGCCGTGCTCCTCCATGAGGCGATCGGCGAACGGCTGACCTGCATCTTCGTCGACCACGGCCTGATGCGGAAGAACGAGGCGGCCGAAGTCGTGGACATGTTTCGCGGCCACTACAACATCCCGCTCGTGCATGTGGACGCCTCCGCGCGGTTCATCGGCGCGCTGGAGGGCGAGGCCGATCCCGAAACCAAGCGCAAGACCATCGGCCGCCTGTTCATCGAGGTGTTCGAGGAGGAAGCCCGCAAGATCGGCGGCGCCGGGTTCCTCGCCCAGGGCACGCTCTACCCCGACGTCATCGAGAGCGTGTCGTTCTCCGGCGGCCCGTCGGTGACGATCAAGAGCCATCACAATGTCGGCGGCCTGCCCGAGCGGATGGCGATGAAGCTGGTGGAGCCGCTGCGCGAGCTGTTCAAGGACGAGGTGCGCGCGCTCGGTCGCGAACTCGGCCTGCCGGAACGGTTCGTCGGGCGCCACCCGTTTCCAGGCCCCGGCCTCGCCATCCGCCTGCCGGGCGGCGTGACGCGCGAGAAGATCGCCATCCTGCAGGAGGCCGACGCCATCTATCTCGACGAGATCCGCAAGGCCGGGCTGTACGATTCGATCTGGCAGGCCTTCGCCGTCCTGCTCCCGGTGCAGACGGTCGGCGTCATGGGCGATCACCGCACCTATGAATTCGTGTGCGGCCTGCGCGCCGTCACCTCGGTCGACGGCATGACGGCGGATTTCTTCCCCTTCGACATGGCGTTCCTCGGCCGCGTCGCCACCCGCATCATCAACGAGGTGCGCGGCGTCAACCGCGTCGTCTATGACGTCACCTCGAAGCCCCCCGGCACCATCGAGTGGGAGTGAACGCGGGGCGTCCCCGCGAAATATCAAGCATGAAATATTCAGGCTTGAAGTTTATCGCGTGACTGCTAGCATCCCTCTCCGACGTGCCTCGGGAGGGTGATGCCGTGAAAGTCCTGTGCCTGGGCGGAGGTCCCGCCGGCCTCTATTTCGCCATCTCGATGAAACTGCGCGACCCCTCGCACGAGGTTGTCGTGCTCGAACGCCATCGTGCCGATGACACCTTCGGCTGGGGGATCGTGCTGTCGGACGACGCCATGGGCCGGCTGCGCGCCAACGATCCGCAAACGGCCGACGAGATCACCCGCAACTTCGCCTATTGGGACGACATCGCCGTCATCCACCGCGGCACCCGCACGGTGTCCGGCGGCCATGGCTTTGCTGGCATCGGCCGCATGAAGCTGCTGCTGATCCTGCAGGCCCGCGCCCGCGAGCTCGGCGTCGACCTGCGGTTCGAAACCGCGTTCGCCTCGGCGGAGGACTATCGCCGCGACTATGATCTCGTCGTCGCCAGCGACGGCATCAACTCCGTGGTGCGCAAGGAGTATGCCGATGTCTTCAAGCCGGACATCGACATCCGCATCTGCAAGTTCATCTGGCTCGGCACGCACCAGAAGTTCGACGACGCCTTCACCTTCATCTTCGAGAAGACCGAGCATGGCTGGATGTGGATCCACGCCTACCAGTTCGACGCCGACACCGCGACGGTGATCGTCGAATGCACACAGGACACTTGGGACCGCTGGGGCTTCGAACACATGTCGAAGGAGGACGCGATCGCCACCTGCGAGCGCATCTTCGCCCGGCATCTGGGCGGCCACCGGCTGATGTCGAACGCCAACCACCTGCGCGGCTCGGCCGTCTGGATGAATTTCCCGCGCGTCATCTGCGAGCGCTGGCATCACGGCAACGTGGTGTTGATGGGCGATGCCGCTGCGACCGGCCATTTTTCCATCGGGTCCGGATCGCGTCTCGCCTTCGACAGCGCGATCGCGCTGGCCGACTATCTGCACAGCGAACCGACGATGGAGGCGGCGTTCGAGCGCTACCAGGCCGAGCGCCGGCTGGAGGTGCTGCGCCTGCAATCGGCGGCGCGCAACTCGCTGGAATGGTTCGAGCAGGTCGAGCGCTATCTGGACCTCGATCCGGTCCAGCTCAATTATTCGCTGCTCACCCGCTCGCAGCGCATCAGCCACGAGAACCTCCGGCTGCGCGACGCGCAATGGCTCGAAAGCGCCGAGCGCTGGTTCCAGGTCCAGGCCGGCGTCGACGCCGATGCCCCGGTGCGCCGCCCGATGTTCTCGCCGTTCCGGCTCCGGGACATGACGCTGAAGAACCGTGTCGTCGTCTCGCCGATGGCGCAATACAAGGCTGTCGACGGCTGCCCGACGGACTGGCACCTGGTGCATTATGGCGAACGTGCCAAGGGCGGGGCGGGCCTGGTCTTCACCGAGATGACCTGCGTGTCCGCCGAAGGCCGCATCACGCCCGGATGTCCTGGAACCTACAGGCCGGAGCATGAGGCGGCGTGGAAACGCATCGTCGAATTCGTGCATGGCGAAACGGATGCGCGGATCTGTCTCCAGATCGGCCATGCCGGCGCCAAAGGCTCCACGCAACGCGGCTGGGAGGAAACGGATGCGCCGCTGCCGTCCGGCAACTGGGACCTGCTGTCACCCTCGGGCGTTGCCTGGTCCGGCCGCAACGCCACGCCGCGCGCGATGACCCGCGCCGACATGGACCGCGTCCGCGACCAGTTCGTGGCAGCGGCGGACATGGCCGCGCGCACCGGCTTCGACATGATCGAACTGCACATGGCGCATGGCTATCTCCTGTCGTCCTTCATCACGCCGCTGACCAACCGGCGCGACGACGACTATGGCGGGAGCCTTGAAAACCGCATGCGGTTTCCGCTTGAAGTGTTCCACGCGGTGCGCCGGGCCTGGCCGCTGGAAAAGCCGATCTCGGTGCGCATCTCGGCGACCGACTGGACCGGCGACGATGGAGTGACCCCGCGCGAGGCCGTCCTGATCGCCGCCATGCTGCGCGATGCCGGCGTCGATATCTGCGATGTCTCGGCCGGCCAGACCTCGCCACGCGCCCGCCCGGTCTATGGCCGCATGTTCCAGACGCCGTTCTCCGACCGCATCCGCAACGAGGCGGGGATGGCGACGATGGCGGTCGGCAACATCTACGAGCCTGATCACGTCAATTCCATCCTGATGGCCGGCCGCGCCGATCTGGTGTGCCTCGGGCGCCCGCATCTGTCCGATCCCTACTGGACGCTACGCGCCGCCGCCGCGCTTGGCGACCGGGCCGAGCGCTGGCCCGATCCCTACCTGCCGGGCCGCGACCAGATGTGGCGTCTGGCAGAACGCTCCGCCGAGCAGGAACTGCGCGCGTGAGGCGGGTCCTCGTCACCGGCGGCGGTTCCGGCATCGGCCGCGCCGTGACGCGCGCCTTCGCCGCGCAAGGCGATCGCGTGGTGAT
>JBATNB010000472.1:0-12413 GCA_049290135.1 Rhizobiaceae bacterium | reverse complement strand
CGACGGCTCCTGGCGATCATGATCGATCGGCGGCGCCTCATGCGCGACATCGCCGTCATGGGCAACGGGCGCAACCGGCGGGACATGGACGACCGGTTCCGGCGCCGGCGAAAAATCCGGCTCGATCGCGGGCGCGAATTCCGCTTCGATCGACGTGATGACCGCGGCGAGGCGCTGGCGGCGGACTGCTTTCAGTTCCGGCGTGATCGCGGCATTGGCCGCCATCGCCCGGTCGAGCGCGGCGCCTGCGCTGTCATAGACCCGGCGGCGAAAGGCGGAATCGCCGGCCTGGCCCTTCTCGAGCGCATTGCGAACGGCTTTCTCGATCGGATCCAATGGCGATTCCCCACGGGGCGAAGCTCCCGGCGCCATCGTTAGCCGCTGCGGCGCCGACGATCAACATCGGCTCGCTCATGTTCTGGCGCCCCTCAGCCGCCGACGTCGCCACGCTGGCGCCAGGCTTCGCGCAGCCGCGCCGCCAATTCCTCCACCGGCAGGCCGGCATCGATGTCGGGGCCGTGCGGGTCGATGCCGATGGACGCGAACACCGTGGCGAAGGCATTCTGCAGATCGGCATAGGCCATGTCGTACTCGACGGCGGCGACCAGCGTGTTCATTTCCTCGCGAATGAGCGTCTGCTCGCTTTCGGCGCTGGCGCTGACGGAGGCCCGGATCTGATCGCGGATCCGGCGCTGGACCTCGTAATATTCCGCCGATGTCGCGGCGGACTTGCGCATGTGCGCATAGCGCGATCGCGCCACGTGCACCTGGGTCATGATGGCCATGGTCATGGCCAGCGACTGCGCGTCGATCACCTGCGTATGGGCGTCGACCACCGCCTTGCGCGCCGGATATTGCAGCACCTGCATCAGGTTCCAGCCGGCCTTCAGCCCCCAGCTTGCCCAGTTGGCATTGAGCAGGAAGGCGTTGGTGTCGAATGACAGCCCGGCATAGACCGAGGCGCCGGGCAGCATTTCAAGAAGTGCCGCGGTCGCCTCCTTGCGGTTGATCCGCTCCTTGTACAGCAGATCGCGGAATTCCGGACGGTTGCGCAGCGCCAGTTCGACCATCTCGTCGCCGGTCATGCTGATGTCGAGCTCGATCAGTGTCCGCTTGGGAAGGACCAGCTTGAACGGCCTGCCGGGGCGGACATTCATCAACGCCGCCAGCTGGTGCTTGGCGTCGGCGAGTTCGCGGTCGAAACGCTGGATGTTGCGCTTGATGTCGATGAGTTCGCGCTCGAAGGTCAGCGCGGCGAGCGGCGAAGTCCGGCCGGCGCGGCGCAGCGCCCTGGTATTGGCCTGCGCCTTGACGACCCGGGTTTCCAGCGCCCTGAACCCGTTCAGCAGGCGGTCGGCGCTGACGGCACGCCAATAGGCGGTTCGCACATCCTCGACGATGCGGTTGACGACTTTCCGCTTCAGTTCCTCCTGGACCAGCGCCTTGTCGGCCGCCTGCTTCGCCCGGACATAGGACAGGCCGAAGTCAAGGACATGCCAGGAGAAGGTCAGGTCGCCGGCCAGGTTCGCCCGTTGCGACGATGTCGACGGCTCGGCCGAGGTGATGCCGGAGACCAGCGTACGCGAATAGCTGGCGGCGGTATTGGAACGGCTGGCGTAACCGGCGTTGGCGGCCAGGCGCGGCAGCATGTCGGCGCCGGCGGAGCGGAGCTGGTTCTGCGCCAGGGCGATCTGCATCATCTCGACCCGATGGTCGAGATTGTACTTCAGCGCGCGCGCCATGGCGTCGTAGATACCGATATCGCCGACCACCGCCTCCTGGTCGCGATCGACCCGCTCCAGCCTGTCGCGCGCCGCATCGGCGAGTTCCGCCTCGGTCAGGGGGGCCGGCTTCACCGCGCACCCGGCCACCAGCGCGGCCAGCGAGGCCGTGATCAATATCCTTCGTGCCGTCCGCATCGTGATTTCCCGTTTTTGCTGAAGTTGATCTGAATTTGCGATTTCAGGTTGTGTTCGAGGGCGTGATGTATGCGGCTTCACGTCATCAACCTCCCAGAGCCGCGAGAAGTTCGAGGGTCGCGGCGGATCGCTGTCCGATCAGGGCACCGGCCTGCTGCTCGAAGGTCAGGCCGGCCGCGGCGTGCTCCTGCGGTCCGCCGCCAAGGACGATCCGCCCGCGCGCCAGGTCGATCGAGAGCTGCTGATCGACCACGGCGCCCGATGCGGATTCGCCATGCACCGCGATGGCGAGCCAGGTTCGGTCCGCCGGACGCGCGATGGCGAGCAGATTGCCCGAGACCTCCATCGCGAAGGACGGCAGGGCGCTTCCGTCGGCGCCGCGGAACGACCACGACATGTTCGCGCCGGGACGCGAGAGAAGTTCGAGCCAGGTGCGCCCCTGCCACAGCACGATCCGGGCATGAGCGCGCGACTCGCCTTCGCCGAATCCGATCGGCTCATCATGGCCGAGCCATGGTGCGCTTTCGAACCCGCCCGAAATGCGCCCGTCGTCGATCGCGCCGGCCGGGACGCGGGCTTGTTCGATCCACCGCACCACGTCGTCGATGGGATGATGCGGATCGAGCCCGACCGGAGCGCCCAGCTTGGCGATCTCCCCGACGGCCTGCGTCACGGGATGAAGGGCATCGCCGATGCCGACATGTCCGCCGAGCGCCCGGATCGCATGCAGCGTCGCGGTCAGGATCGGCACGCCGGGTGCCGGCGGATCGAATGCGCCGGGCGGTCCGGAGGGCGGGCCGTCAGGCTGCGCGACGACCGGCGCGGCGTAGGGCAACGGCCTGATCTGGTAGAGGAACGTCACCGAGGTCGAACCGCCCTGTCCGTCGTCGGCGGTGACGGTGACGGAATGGAGGCCATCGCCGCCCGGCCCGCCGAGGAAGGATCCTGGCGCCGGCGTTCCCGAGATCCGGCCAGTGGCGGGATCGATGGTCATGCCGTCCGGCAGCCCGGTCGCCGTGAAGGTGAGCGTGTCGCCATCCGGGTCGTCGAAGGCCTGACCCGTATCGATGACATCGGGTGTGGAGGCGAAGGTTTCCTGATCCGCGATGGCGTCGATGGCGACCGGCGCGGGGTTGGTGATGGTGATTTCCACCGGGAGCGCGGCGACATTGCCTTGCGGATCGGTCGCAATCACGGTGACGCTGTAGGGTCCGTGCACCGAGGCATCGGACGCCGGCGTTCCGGAAATGACGCCGGTCAGGGGATCGATCGTCAGCCCGGCCGGCAGTCCGGTCGCGGAATAGGTGATCGTGTCGCCTTCCGCATCGCCGAAGAATGGCGCCGCGGCGAACGGCTCGAAGGGCGTGCCGTCGGCGCCGCCCAACGGACCGGCGAGCAGCGAGGGATCGACCAGAGGCGGGTGCGTCGGATCGTAGGACGGATCGCCCGGATCGGTTTCCGGGTCATGCGGATCGACGACCTGGACCGGGTCGTTCACTCCCTCGACGGTGATCGCCAGGGTCGCGGAGGCAAAGCCGCCATTGCCGTCGGCGATCTCGTAGGTCACCGTCTCGACGGCGTTTTCACCCTCGCCGAGCGTGTTGGCCACGCCATTGGGCGCGAAGGTCCATGAGCCGTCCGCCGCAAGGACCAGGGTCCCGTGGGTAAGCGCCAGGGTGACCGGCGAACCCGGCAGGACGGGGATGCCGCCGACGCTGGTCACGACGAGGGGATCGGCATCTGGCGGGGTGTCGGCGTCGCCGGTCAGCGGATCGGTGAGCACATTGCCTGACTGGACCACATCCTCGCTTGCCGACGCCGCATCGTCGACGGCGAGCGGCGGCAGGTTGGACACGATGATGTCGACGGATGTCGCCGCGATTGCGCCGTCGGGATCGGTCGCGGTGATGGTCACCGTATAGATCCCGTTGCCGCCCGGGCCTCCCTGCGAGGCGTCGGCCGGCGGCGTGCCGGTCAGAAGCCCGGTCGCCGGATCGATGACCAGCCAGGACGGCGCGCCCGCGGGGTCGATGGCGAATGTCAGCGGCTCGACGTCGACATCGAAGAAGTAGGCGGACACGTCGAGCGGCGCGATCGGCTCGCCATCATGGGCGAGCTGGTCGGCGATCACGTCGAGCGGATCGGCCGGCGGGTTCGGGTCGCGCGGATCGCCCGGATCGGTCGGATCGATGACGACCGGCCCGTCATTGGCGCCTTCTACCGTGACGGTCACGGTGGCCGTGGCGTTGCCGCCCTCGCCATCGCTGATGGTGTAGGTGATCGTCGTGGTCCGGGTCTCACCAACGTCGAGATCCTGGAAATCGATTCCCGGATCGAAGACAAACGAGCCGTCGGCGGCAATGGTGAACGTGCCGCCGCCGGTTCCGGACGCCGGCAGGCCGACATTGCCCGGCAACCCGTCGACGGCGACGACATGGACGGGATCGCTGTCTGGCGACGCATCCGCATCGACGCCAAGGCCGTTGTCGACGAGCACGCTGCCGACGAGCGGCGCATCCTCGGACGCGGTGACGGCGTCATCGACAGCGATCGGCGGTGGATTGGAAACAGTGAAGGTGAGGTTGGTGACGAACGTCGCGCCGGACGGATCGGTCGCGGTCACCGCGATGACATGGACGCCGGGATTGAGCGGGTCTCCACCCTGCGAGGCGGAATGGTCGAGCGTGCCCGACACGATGCCGGTTGCCGGATCGAACACCAGACCGGTTGGCAACGCGGCCGGATCAAGCGAAAGGACCAGCGTGTCGGCCGCGTCGGGATCCCCGAACCACGGGGTCAGATCGAACGGCGCAATGGTGTCGCCATCCTCGCCAGCCAGGTGCGGCAGGTAATCCAGCGGATCGGTCGGCGGCGCGCGCGGGTCGTCCGGATCGGTCGGCGGCGCCAGCGGGTCGGTGGGATCGCCGATTGCCGGCTGCGACAGGTCGACCGGGATCGGGGCATCGTTTACCCCGGCGACCGTGACCGTCACCGTCGCCGTGGCGAAGCCGCCATTGCCGTCGCTCACCTCGTAGGCGATGCTCGTGGTCGCCGTCTGGCCAACGGCGAGCGACTGGAAGTCGTTGCCGGGATCGAAGCTGAAGGTCCCGTCCGGATTGACGATGAACACGCCGCCATTGTCGCCTTCGACCGGCTGGCCGACACCGGCCGGACCGCCTGCCACCGCCGAAACCGTCAGCGGATCGTTGTCGGGCGCGCCATCCGCGTCGGCGCCATTGCCATTGTCATGGAGAACGGAGCCGGACACCGGCGCGTCCTCGGTCGCAGAGAACGCGTCGTCACGGGCGACCGGCGGCAGGTTCGAGACGGTGAAGGTTACCGTGGTGGAGGCTGTGTTGCCCTGCGGATCGGTGGCAACGACGGTGACAAGATAGGTGCCGGGAACGAGCGGATCGCCGCCCTGGCTCGCGTCGGGATCGAGGGTGCCGGCGATTTCTCCGGTCGCCGGATCGATCGCCAGGCCGGGTGGCAGGCCGGTCGCGGAGAAGGTGAGCACGTCGCTCTCCGCATCGCCGAACCAGTTCCCCGCGGGCACAGGCGCGATCGTGTCGCCGTCATTGGCAAGGACATCCGGGATCAGATTGTCGGGATCGGCAATGACCGGCGGATTGACCGGATCGTAGGACGGATCCGACGGGTCGGTTTGGGGATCGGACGGATCGACCACCTGCACCGGATCATTGACGCCGGTGATGTCGATGGACAGCGTCGCCGTGGCGGTGCCGCCCTGCCCGTCGGCAATCGTGTACGTCACGGTCTCGGTCGCCGTGTCGCCGTCGCCGAGCGTGTTGGCCAGGCCGTTGGGCAAGAACGACCATGACCCGTCTTCGGCAAGCGTCAGCGTTCCGTGGGCGAGCGGCAGAACGGTCGGCACACCGGGCACGACCGGGACGCCGCCGGCTTCGATCACCGTGACGGGATCGGCGTCGGGTAGCGCATCGGAATCGCCCGTCGCCGGATCGGTGATCACATTGCCCGACTGTGCTGAGTCCTCATTGCCGCTTGCATGATCGTCGACGGCGACCGGCGCCAGGTTGGACACGTCGATCGTCAGCGGCACCACCGCCACGCCGCCGTGACCGTCATCGACAGTGATGTTGACGACATAGATCCCCGGATCGAGCGGATCGCCGCCAAGCGAGGCGGACGGATCGACGATGCCGGTGACGGTTCCGTCCGGATTGAGCACGAGGCCGGCCGGCAGCGGGTCGGTCGTGGAGAAGGCGAGCGTGTCGGAGGCGTCCGGATCCATGACATAGGTCGAGACGTCGACGAGCGGGAGGGTGGTGAAGTCCTCGCCATCGGTGGCTAGCTGCGCCGGGATGACCGACGAGGGGTCGGCCGCCGGCACCGGATTGGCGGGATCGGGCTGCGATACCAGCGGGTCGACGACCACGGGCGCGTCGTTGACGCCATGAACGATGACGGTGACCAGTGCCGTGTCCAGGCCGCCCTGGCCATCGGAAATCTGGTAGGCGATCGTCGTGGCGGCCTGCTCGCCGACCGCCAGCCCGTTGAAGTCGGCGCCCGGATCGAACGTGTAGTCGCCATTCGCATCGATGGTGAAGGTGCCGCCGGCGGAGCCGGCGACCGGCTGTCCGACATTGAGCGGATCGGCGCCGACCGCCGAGACGATGATCGTGTCTCCGTCCGGGTCGGTGTCGGGTCCGTCGCCATTGTCGTCGAACACGGAGCCGAAGACCGGGCCATCCTCGTCGGCCGCCAGCATATCGTCGCGGGCATCGGGTGCCGAGTTGGAAATGACGATCGTGAGATTGGTGGTGAAGGTGGCGCCGGATGGATCGGTCGCCGTGACCGGGACGGTGTAGGTTCCCGGATTGAGCGGATCGCCGCCCTGCGAGGCGTTCGCCGATGGCGTGCCCGACACCAGGTTGGTGAGCGGATCGAAGACGAGGCCGGGGGGCAGATCGCCGGGATCGATGGACAGGACCGGCGTCTCGGAACCGTCCGGATCGCCGAAATAGGGCGACAGGTCGAACGGCGTCAGCGGCGCGCCATCGTCGCCGGCCTGCGCGGGGATGTAGTCCGACGGGTCGAGCGGCGGGGCGCGCGGGTCGTCTGGATCGACCGGAGGCCCGGAGGGATCGGTCGGATCGGCGACCGGCGGCCGGGTCGGATCGATCGGGATCGGTGCGTCGTTGGTGCCCGTCACGGTGACGGCAAAAGTCGCGGTGTCGAAACCGCCCTGCCCGTCGGAGATCGTGTAGGTCACCGATGTCGTGCGCGTTTCACCGGGCGCCAGCGCCTCGAAGTCGCCATCCTCGACAAAAGCGAAGGTCCCGTCGCCATTGAGCGTGAACAGGCCGCCATTGTCGCCGGCAACCGGCAACCCGAGGTTCAGCGCATCGCCGTTGACGGCGGTCACGACGAGCGTATCGCCATCGGGGTCGGAATCGGGTCCGTTGCCATTGTCGGCAAGCACCGAACCGGAGGCCGGGCCGCTGCCCTCGAGCATCGCCAGCGCATCGTCGGCGGCTACGGGCGGCGGGTTGGCGATGGTGTAGGTCAGCGTTGTCCGCGCTTCCAGCCCGCCTGGATCGGTGGCGATCACCGTGACCTCGTAAACGCCGGGCGTCGCGATATTGGAGAGTTGCGAGGCACCCGCCGACGGCGTCCCGCTGATGATCCCGGTGAGCGGGTCGATCGACAGCCAGGCCGGGGTGGTCAGCGGATCGAGGCCGAAGACCAGTTCGGAGGGCAGATTGTCGGGGTCGGCGAAATAGGGCCCGGCATCGAACGGCGCCAGCAAGGCGCCATCGACGCCGACCTGCGCCGGCATGGCGTCGGCCGGAACGCCCGGATTGCCCGGATCCTGCGCGTAGGGCGCGTCATTGACCGGCTGCACGGTGATGAACGCGGTGCGCGTCGGCGTGGAGCTCTCGCCGTCATGGCCGCTGGCGCTGATCGCGCGCGTGCCGGCAACGGGGTCTTCGGAATTGTTGGCGAAGGTGATGGCGGCGACCGCGGCCTGATAGTCGGCAAGCGAGGCGGTGCCGGACAGCGTGACCGTGATCGTGCCGGGGGCAGCCAGCGGTCCGGGCGGCGGCCCGGCAAGGACTATCCCGGGCGGCAAGGCGCCGATGGCGAGCAGGTCGCCGGCCTCGCCATTGGTGAGCGTGATGGTCAGCGATTCCAGATTGGTATCGTCGAGGTCGGTGATGACGACACCGGAGGAGATCGGCGCACCGGGATCGTTCTCGACCCACACCCCCTGGTAGTTCCCGGCGTTCAGGCCGGAGGAATTGTCGTCATCAAGATCCAGCGTCGGCGGATCGTTGACGGCGACGACATGGACCACGGTCTCAAGCACCGGGGAGGATGCCATCGTGGCATCCGTCGCCGCGATGGTGATGACGCGATCGGCGACATCGGGGTTGTGCACATCGTTGGTCGATGGCGCGAACCGGACCGACTGCAGGATCGCGTTCCAGTCGGCACTGGTGGTGGCGAGCGTTCCCGTCAAGGTCAACGTCATGACGCCGGGCGCCGTCAGCGTGGCGACCGGCACGACGGAGGCCGTGACCCCGCCGGGCAGGACGCTCGGGAAGTCGAACATGTCGCCCACCAGCCCGTTGGTCAGCGTGATGACGATTTCGACGATGTCGTCCTCCGGATCGCCGATCACCAGGTCGGTATCGACGATGGCGACGCCGGGTCCGTTTTCGGTGAAGGTCGTCTCGAAGCCGCCATCGTCCGGCCCGCCGGCGGAATTGTCGGGATCGAGGTCGAGAACCGGCGGGTCGTTCACCGGCGCGAGCGGGCCGAAGGTGACCGTGGCGGCCGTGCCGTCGGCGGTGCCGTCATTCGGCACATAGGTGAGATCCGGGATCGGGCCATTATAATCTTGGGCGGGAACGAAGGTCACATCGCCATTGGCGCCGACGGTGATGATGCCGATCGCCGCGCCCGTGGTGGTGACCATCGCCGTCGGCGTGTCGAGCGCCAGCGGATCGGGCGTGCCGTCGCCGTTCAAGTCGATGGCGGCGGAGCTGATCGTCAGCGGATCGCCATCGATGTCGGTATCGTTGCCGAGCACGTTTTGCGTAACCGGCGTGTCCTCGGTGACCGGAATGCTGTCGTCGACGCCGACCGGCGGATCGTTGACATCGCGGAACAGCAGGTCGGTCGCCAGCGGCACGGCATTCGAGCCGTCGGCGGCCAGGGCCGGCACGCCGGCGAGATTCAGCGTCGTTGCCGTGCGGTTTTCATCGTTGACGTCGAAACCGTCATCGATGTTCGACCCCTCGAAGATGTCGAGCAGGCCGTCGCCGTCCGTGTCGGTCATCGACGTGAGGGAGTTCGGCTGCCCGTCGCCGCGTTCGGCGATGTCGTGCGTGCCGTCATTGTCGCTGTCGGCATCGCGGAGGTCGGCCGTGGCATCGCCGTCGGTGTCGACCGGCGTCAATCCCTCGCCGGCGCCCGGCGCGCTTTCATAGGCGTCATCGAGCCCGTTGCCATCGCTGTCGATGCCCGACGGCGCGACATAGCCCGCCGTCGTCTGCGCCTCGACATTGTCGGTGATGCCGTCATTGTCGCTGTCGATGTCGAGCCGGTCGACGAAACCGTCGCCATCGGTATCGATTTCGGCGGTCGCCGTGGCGATGACGAAGGCGCCGCCGATGATCGAGCCATTGTAGTTCGTCGCGCCATTGCCGCGGTCGACGCCGGTATGGGTGATCGTCAGTGTGGTGACGGGCGTGGCGAAGTTCCAGGTGACGATGCTGTTGGAACCGAAGGACGCCGAGGTGTTGGAGCCGATCGCGTCGGTCAGGTTGGAGCGCAGTTCCAGACCGCCATTTTCGAGCGTCGCCTGGCTCATGATCGACGGTGCGACGCCGTAGGTCGAATTGAGCACGTTGGTCACGCTGCTCGCAGCTTGGCTGAACGTGATCTGCTCTTCGTCCTGCTGCGCCTCGAACGTGGTGGTGAAGGAGGAGATCGGCTGGCTGAACGTGTAGGTGATGCTCGTCGTCGTGACGCCGAAGCCCGGATTGACATGCGCGCCGGCGGCCAGGAAGGCGTCGCCGCCGAAGCTGTTCACCGTTCCGGTGGTGGTGACCGTCACATCGACGCCGGCAATCGTCGCCGTGCCGCCGCCGAGCAGCGTGCTCATGTCGGGATCCGGGTTGGCACCGGAGGCGCCCGGCCCGGATTCGGCGGTATCCAGGATGCCGTCATTGTCGTCGTCGATGTCCGTCGCGTCGACAACGCCATCGCCGTCGGAATCGCGGTTCAGCGTGACCGTCGCGTTGTCGGCGCCGCCATTGCCGTCGGAAACCGTGTAGGTGAAGGATTCCGCTCCGGAACTGCCTGGCGCCATGACCACGTCGAGCGTTCCGTCGCCGAGCAATGTCACCTGCGTGCCGGAAGGCAGCGTCAGCGGCGTGCCGACGCTGACGGGCGTGCCGTTGACATGGGTCACGTTGAGCGTGCCGCCATCGATGTCGGTATCGCCGACCAGCACGGGGATGTTGGTGACCTGGCCGGGAACGGCGATGACGGTCTCGTCGTCGGCCACCGGATTGTCGTTCACGGCGTTGACCGTGATGCTGACATTCGCTGTGTCCGTGCCGCCATTGGCGTCGGCGATGGTGTAGGTGAAGGCCTGTCCGGCCGTGTCGTCGGGATTCGGCGTGAACGTGAAGGCGCCGGTCGTGGCGTCGGTGATCGTCAGCGTGCCGTTGGCAAGCGTGATCGGCACGCCGACGGTGAACACCGCGCCGTTGATCTGGGTGATGGTGCGGGCATCGCCGGCCGGATCGCTGTCGGCACCCGCCCCGTTGTTGGCAAACAGGTTGCCCGTCAGCGTGGCGTCCTCGTTGACGACAAAATTGTCGTCGCGCGCATCCGGCGGCGCATCGAGCGAGAGGCCGATCTCGATGCCGTCGCCGCCGGCGCCCTCGACGCCGACGCCGGACAGCACGAAGGTGATCGTCGTGAACGTGCCATTGACCCGGACCGAACCGGCGGCGGTGGAGTTCGTGCCGCTGGCGCCGGCTTCAGGGCTCGGTGAAAACACCATGTTCTGGTAGGGCGTGCGCTGGATGGTCGTCGCCGTGACCTCGAAGTGCGGCGCGTCGGTGGGGACGGTCAGATCGGTGAGCGTCGCGTCGAGCGTGGTCAGGGTGAACAGCGTCGAATTGGATTGCGAGACCTCGTCGCCGGAGACCAGCGTGTTGGGGTCGAACGCCATGTTGCCGCCGAGCCGGTCGAGATGAATGATCGGATCGGTGACCGGCTGCGAGAACGTGATGGTGAGCGTGACCGTGCCGCCGTCGCCCGTGGCGTCGGGAAGCGTCACCGAAGCCGCGACTTCCGGTGTCGTGTCCCAACTGTAGACGAACGCCAGCGAGGGATCGCCCTCGGCGCCGTTGGCGAAGAAGGTGTTCGCGGTGAACGCGTTGTTGGCCAGGCCCGTTACGTTCGACTGCGGGCTGATGGAAGAGAAGGCGATCGTCGCGGTGACGCCCTGGACATTGGCGGCCGCCGACAGGCCGGACACGGTCCAGGAGGCGGTGTTGCCGAGTGCGAGGACATGGCCGTAGCTGTCGGCGGAGAGCGCGATGGCCTCGATCGCCCCGACGGTCCGCTCCAGTTCCCAATCGCCGCCGAGCGCGGCCGCGCCGGTCAGATCCTCCGATGCCGCCACATCCGCGCCCGTCATCGCCGACAACAGCGCCAGGGCGTCCTGCCCGGCATCGCCGGCGGCGAAATCGCATCCGTAGATGAGAATGTCGGCATCGGCGGACAGGGCCGCGGCGATTGTCGCCAGATCGTCGGCGTGCTCGCCCCGCATGCTTTGCGCGGTGAGCGCCGCGTTGCCGAGATGCAGCGTCCCGGCTTCGCCATGCGAGAGGATGTGGATCGCAGCAATATCGGCGCGGCCCGACAGGATTTCGGCGATCTGCGCGACGCCATCGGCGCCGGCATCAAGCACATGGACCTCCGCCCCGTCTTCGATCTCCGCCATCAGAGCGGCGGAATCGGCAAGCCCCGCATCGACGAAGACAATCCGTGCGCCATCGGCGTCCGCCGCATCGCCGAGCGCGGCGACCAGCGCCAGGGTTCCGGGATCGACCCCGGGAGCCGTCTCGCCGGCGGTCTCCGGCGGACCGGCCAGTTCGTGGAGCGTGTCCAGCGCCGCCGCGTCGAGGAGGATGCGCGGCTCGAGCGCGACAATGCCGGGAGCGACCTGGCCGAACTGGGCGCGCACATCGGTCGCGGGGAGCGCTGCCTCACGCCGCGTTCCGGAGACCGGTCGATTGCCACTCATGCTGCCCCCAAAGGTTGCCGATTTCTTGTAATACAACCTATGCGTTATTCGTTCATGATTTGTAAAGAGCCGTCGACGCAATCGATCGATCCTGTTGCGTGAGCCCGGTGGAGCACTGAATTCGCTTCCGGATCAGGTGCTTGGCCTCGACGCCGGCACGTGCCGGACCGCCCATGGGC
>JBATNB010000471.1:0-4716 GCA_049290135.1 Rhizobiaceae bacterium | reverse complement strand
GAATCGGCCACCTTCGCCACATCGAAGGCCGGACGGAAGGTTTTGCCGAGCGGACGCGAGGCGTCCGCGGTGAGCGCGTGGCCCGCTTCGGTCCAGGCCGGCGTCCCGCCGTCGAGCACGAAGACCTGCCTCGCGCCCATGACCCGGAATGTCCACCAGGCGCGCGGAGCGGAAAACACCCCTGCCCCGTCATAGACGACGATCGAGTCGGTCTCGGCGATGCCGTGGCGACCGCACCAGTCGGCGAATGCCTGGGGCGACGGCAGCATGTGCGGCAGGTCGCCGGATGTGTCGGCAACGGCGTCGATGTCGAAGAACACCGCGCCCGGAATATGGCCGGCGGCGTATTCGGCCTTCTGGTCGCGGTTCATCGCCGGCAGATACCAGGAGGCATCGACGATGGCGACATCGGCACGGCCGAGCCGGGCGGCAAGCCATTCGGGAGTGACGAGGAAGGGATTGTCGGACATTGGACGGCCTTGCCTTACTTCGCGCGATTGCCGGTGCGCGTGTGCCATTCGTCGATCGATTCGGCAGGGTAGCCGTCATGGCGACGATCCCGCGGCCGCTCGTCGACATCGACCCAGCCGGCCCTGGAGCCCAGCATGATGTGGGTGGTTTCCGTGGCCACGGGCAGGTCGCTGTCGATGGCGGAGGCATGCGGATGGACGAGGTCGGGCCAACGGCTGTCGAAAAGCCAGAGGTGCGAACCGCACAGCCGGCAGAAATGCCGCTCGGCCGCGCTTTCCTCGCCGTCGATGCGCGCATGGTAGATGGCGGTGTTCTCGCGCCCCTCCACGACCAGCGTCGACGCATCGGCCCCGAGATTGATCGCATATCCGCCGCCGCCCTGGGTCTTGCGGCAGACCGAGCAATAGCAGCGCTGGTAGGGAACAGGCGTCGCGGAGTCGACCGTGAACCGCACCGCGCCGCAATGGCAGGAGCCGCTGAGCCTCATGTTGCCGGCATCGCCCCGAACCGGATGCGGAAGCGGCGGTTCTCCCGCCCCTTCTTCTCGATCTTGCCGATATGGATTTCGCCGACGTCGAGCGTTCGCGCCACATGCGTGCCGCCGCATGGCTGGCTGTCGACCGCGGAATTCTCGCCGATGCACACAAGCCGAATGCGACCGGTTCCGGACGGCGGGCGGACATTCTTCGACTTCACCAGGCCTGGATTGGCCGCCAGATCCGCCTCGCTGATCCACTGGGTGAAAACCGGATGGTCGCCGTTCACCAGCGCCATCATGTCGGCAGTCACCCGCTCCCTGGTGTAGGACGGGTCGGGAATGTCGAGATCGACGCGGCTTTCGTCCACGCCGACGGCGGCGCCGGTGATCGGGAACGGACAGACCACGGAGAGGATGTGGCAGGCGGTGTGCATCCGCATGAGCGCGACCCTGCGATCCCAGTCGATCGCCGCGGTGACGAGTTCGCCGACCGCCGGCACGGGCTCGCGCTCGGCGGGCACATGCACGATCTCCTCCTTGGTTTCGCCGGTGACCGTGGTGGCGATGATGATTCGCGAGCCATCGGCGCGCTCCAAACAGCCGGTGTCGCCGGGCTGGCCGCCGGAGGTGGCGTAGAACACGGTGCGGTCAAGCAGGATGCCGCCGCGCTCGTTGACGGCGATGACCGTCGCCGGGGTCGAGGCGCGATAGGCATCCTCGCGAAAGATCAGTTCGGTCGCCACCATCATGTCACCGTTTCGAAGGGGATGTCATAGGCCGGCTCGCGCTCCAGCCACGACGGCGACGGCAGGTTCTTGCCGCGCAGGAATGACGGATTGTACAGCTTCGACTGGTAGCGCGTGCCGTAGTCGCACAGGATCGTCACGATCGTGTGGCCCGGCCCGAGTTCGCGCGCCAGGCGGATGGCCCCGGCAATGTTGATGCCGGACGACCCGCCCAGGCACAGGCCTTCCTCCAGAACCAGATCGAACAGGATCGGCAGCGCCTCGTCGTCGCCGATCCGGTAGGAGAAGTCCGGCCGGAAATCCTCCAGATTGGCGGTGATCCGGCCCTGGCCGATCCCCTCGGTGATCGATGAGCCTTCCGACTTCAGTTCGCCGGCGGTGTAATAGCTGTGAAGCGCGGCGCCGAACGGATCGGCGAGCGCGACCTTGACGGACGGTTTGCGCGACCGCAGGCCCGCCGCGACGCCGGCAAGCGTGCCGCCGGTTCCGACAGCGGAGACGAACCCGTCCACCCGTCCATGCGTCTGGTCGAAGATCTCGCCGGCCGTGGTGACGACATGGCCGTCGCGGTTGGCGACATTGTCGAACTGGTTGGCCCAGATCGCGCCGTTCGGTTCGGTCCGGGCCAGTTGCGCCGCCAGCCGGCCCGACAGCCGGACATAGTTGTCGGGGTTCCTGTAGGGAACCGCCGGCACCTCGATGAGTTCCGCGCCGAGCAGGCGCAGGGCATCCTTCTTCTCCTGGCTCTGCGTGTCGGGAATGACGATCACGGTGCGATAGCCGAGCGCGCGCCCGACCACCGTGAGGCCGATCCCGGTATTGCCCGCCGTCCCCTCCACGATCACGCCGCCGGGCTTCAGCAACCCTTTCTTTTCTGCATCGCGGATGATGAACAGCGCCGCCCGGTCCTTCACCGACTGGCCGGGGTTCATGAACTCTGCCTTGCCGAGGATGGCGCAGCCGGTGATTTCCGATGCGCGCTTCAACCTGATGAGCGGCGTGTCGCCGATGACGTCAATCACAGTGCGATTCATGGGGCCTCCGAGGTGCCGGAGCCTAGAAAGCCGTTTTCGCGCTGGCAAGCGCGTTGCGTCCGGACCGCCGGCCTTTTAACGTTGGCGCACGGAGGCGGTCACCATGCGCAAGGTCCTGACAATCATCGCGGCGATCCTGGTTGTCCTTGGCGTGGTCTTCGCGCTCGGGCCACGGCCGTCCTCGGATGCGACCGTGACCTTCGATCCCGCCACGATCGGCGCTGACCCCGATGCCTACCTCGCCCGCTCCGAGGCCGGCGTCGCCGGCATCCGCGACGGTTTGCAGAAGGAAATCGTCTGGGCATTTCCGAATTCGAAATCGAAGACGCCATGGTCCGTGGTTTATGTGCACGGCTTTTCCGCCTCCAAGGGCGAAGTGCGCCCGCTTCCCGATGCCGTCGCCGCCGCGCTCGGCGCCAACCTGTTCTACACCCGGCTGACCGGCCACGGCCGCGACGGTCAGGCCATGCTCGACGGCTCGGTCGCGGCATGGGCCAATGATTATGCCGAGGCGCTCGCCATCGGCCGGCTGATTGGCGAGCGGGTCATCGTCATCGCCACGTCGACAGGCGCGGGCATCGCCACTCTGGAGGCCGCGGGACCCGGTGGCGGCGAAAACGTCGCGGCCCATGTGTTCATTTCGCCGAACTTCGGCATCAAGGATTCCTCGGCCTTTGTCCTGACGTTGCCCTGGGGCCGGCAGATCGCCGAACTCGTCGCCGGGAAGGAGCGCTCCTTCAAGCCGGTCAACGAGGCGCACGGGCGGCTGTGGACATCGACCTATCCGACCGCGGCGCTGCTGCCGATGGCGATGCTGACCCGGATGGCGGCCGGTTCGCCGGTGGAGCGCGTCACGGCGCCGGCGCTGTTCATCCTGTCGGACAATGACAAGGTGGTGCGTCCGGAGGTCTCGCGCCTGATCGCGGCGCGGTGGGGCGGGCGCGGCGACATCATCGCCATCACCGGCTCGGACGACCCGTACAACCACGTCATTGCCGGCGATGCGCTGTCGCCGTCGACTACGGCCGACATCACCCGACAGATCCTCGCCTGGCTCAGGCGCTGACCTCCGGCCTGGCATCGCGCGACGCCAGGTAGAGCGCGACCGCGAGCCCGAGCGTGATGACGTAGAACCAGAACAGCGCGACATAGCCCGAATAGGGTTCGCCGGGGACCGAGGCGGCCGCGACCACCGAGCCGCTGAGCACCTGCATCACGCCGACGCCGCCGATGGAGAAGAAGTTCATCAGCGTCACGCCGCGCCCGAGAAGGTGCGGCGGGAAAAAGGCGCGCGCATGCGCCATCAGCAGGCCGTAGGCCGAGCCGAAAAACCCGATGGCAACGAACGACACCGCGATCGCCGTGATCGGCGCGGCGGCGTTGAGCGCAAGCCAGACCAACACCGCGACGCCGATGGCGTTGCCGGCCGCCGCCACCCATTTGCGGGTACCGAACCAGCGGTCGAGCGGGCCATAGGCGAAGTTTCCCGCCACCATCGCCAGCGCCATGGCCAGCGTGATGTGGCCGATGGCGATGGCATCAAGGCCGCGGGTTTCCGACAGGAACGGACCGGCCCACAGGCCGCGAATGCCCACGACCGGCGCGTAATTAAGCGCAATCAGCGGCACCAGCGGCCAGATCACCCGCATCGACAGGATGTCGAGATACCCTGCCAATCCCGACGACCCGCCATGATCCTCGCGTTCCGGGTCGCGCACGAGCACGAGGATCCCCAGCGCCACCGAAACGGTGACCAGGGCAAGGACAGCCATGACGGCGCGCCATCCGAACGCCTCGGCGGCCGCGGCCAGCGGCGAGGACGCAATGACATTGCCGGCATTGCCGAAGCCGACGAGGAACGAGGCGAGCGCGGCGAACCGCGCCGGCGAATAGGAACGGGCGAAGATGTAGAACGAGGCCATGAGCACGGGCGCGCACCCGGCGCCGATCAGGCCCATGCCGGCGACCAGCATGGCGGGCGTGGTGG
>JBATNB010000470.1:0-1520 GCA_049290135.1 Rhizobiaceae bacterium | reverse complement strand
TCTCCCACTGCTGGTGCATCTCCGAGCAGTCATAGTCTTCCGCGCGCCAAGGGTTCAGAAAGTCTTGACTGAGTTCTCCCCCATGGCTTGCCAAGTAGAAGAAGCTCTCGCAGAGGTGGAAAACGCTCTTCATGCCGAGACCGAACTTTCCGATCGCTCCGGAATCGCCCGCCTTGGCGTTTAGTCCAAAAGATCGAATTGCGCGACTGTCGCTGCTTGTAAACCTCCCGTCGTTCAGCACCCAAAGGGCAGGGCCCTTAAGCAGCATGTGGTCGGCTGCCGCGCCATGGCCAGCGTGGAATCCGAACGCCAGGGAGTTTGCTCCTGCGTCGTCTGCGTTTTGCACCAGCTCCTTCAGAATTGGGAAACCGCTTTTGTAGCGATCGCGCAAATTGATGGCAATCTGGTTGACGTAGTCGGTGGTGAATCCGGTCAATGGCAACTCCCGTTACGACGTCTTAGACCCTGATTCACGTATCTCTACCTCCGCCCACCAGGTAGACATCCTTGACGTACTTCATGAACCAACGGAGTCATATCAACGTTCGTTGAATTCAAATTTCCTTGATCTTCTCGATCTCCTGACCCAGCGCGTTGATCTTCACCTCGATCTCAGCCTTCATAAGGGTAGCCCGCTCAATGATCCTCTTGGAGGCATTGCGGCTGGTGTTTGCCGCAGTCACGATTTCGTCGAATCCACTCACCTGCTTTCGTATCGCTTCGATGGCTCGGTCAACGACCAGGTAGCTGGCTGCCTCACTCTTGTCATGCTGCGCCGCGCGCACGGACATCATCTTGGCCACCATCAAGGCGGCCTTCAGCCATAGGTCGGTATTGGGTTCGTCGGCATCCCAGCGCACCAGAATGTCAGGCCCGTAACGCGCGAACTCTGGGACACCAGGCTGCGCGGTTTTGGCTGAGTGCACGAAAACGCAAACGCCGGCACCCCGGTTTCGGCGAGCGACATCAGCCTCAGCCAATGACTTGGCCAGGTCGTAAGCAGCGCTCTCTTTGGCCTCAACCACGATCTTGGCGCCGGCGGCCACATGCTCCGGGCCCAGGGTGATCACGAAATCGCCCACTTTGCAATGGCTGATCAGCCCGGTAGTCGAGCCGGCATCCTGAACGACATCGCCCGCGTCGGACACCAACGACTTGACGGCTTCGCCCACGGCAGCCTCAAACTCCAGACCATGACGCGTGCTCTTCGCGGCTTCTTCCTTGCGCACCTGGATGCTGTTGACCAGAACACTCAGGCGTTCCATGAAGTCCTGCGTGGCCTGCATCTGCTCCTTATGGTGCTTTTGCATCTCGCCGCGCAAGCGGGAGATGGCGGATTCGTGGTTGTCCAGACTGAATTCGTTGGTCAGGCTGCGCTGTGCGGATTCAACCCGGCCGACCAGTCGGCTCAACGCCGAGTCAGGTCGGTCCAGACTGAACTCCGACACGACTTCGCTCATCCGCCGGGATAGGGCGGTGTTGAGGTCTCCGTGCTTTTCGGTCAGTTCCCGCACCAAGCG
>JBATNB010000469.1:0-4310 GCA_049290135.1 Rhizobiaceae bacterium | reverse complement strand
GGCATCGCCAGGAACGGACCGCGCCGCACCCTGTCCTGCCCGTCGGTCGCAACGGCGGCGACGTCGATGCCGTCCATCGACGTGCCGCTCATCAGGCCGAGCGCGTGCATGAGCGCCATGACGCCCTTCCCTTGTGATTCCTCAGCCCGCGATGCTAAAGCGCGCCCGGCGCCTTCGCCATCCTCCGATCCGGGCCCGACCATGACCAGCTTCCGTTCCGACTTCCTCCACACGCTCCAGGAGCGCGGCTTCATCCACCAGACGTCGGACGATGCCGGTTTGGACGATCTGTTCCGGACCGAAAAGGTCACCGCCTATATCGGCTTCGACGCCACGGCGGCGAGCCTTCATGCCGGATCGCTGATCCAGATCATGATGCTGCACTGGATGCAGCGGACCGGCCATCGCCCGATCGCGCTGATGGGCGGCGGCACCACCATGATCGGCGATCCCTCGTTCAAGGACGAGGCGCGCAAGCTGCTCAGTGTCGAGGCCATCGAGGACAATCTCAAGGGCATCCGCCGGTCGTTCTCCCGCTACATTGATTTCGATGCCGGCGCGGTGATGGTCAACAATGCCGAATGGCTGCTCGGGCTCAACTATGTCGAGTTCCTGCGCGATGTCGGGCGGCATTTCTCGGTCAACCGGATGCTGTCGTTCGATTCCGTCCGGCTCCGCCTCGAACGCGAGCAATCGCTGTCGTTCCTGGAATTCAACTACATGATCCTGCAAGCCTATGATTTCGTCGAGCTGTGGAAGCGCGAGGGATGCCGGTTGCAGATGGGCGGCTCCGACCAGTGGGGCAACATCGTCAACGGCATCGAGCTCGGCCACAAGATGGCCGGGGCCTCGCTGTTCGCCCTGACCTCGCCGCTGCTGACCACCTCGTCCGGCGCCAAGATGGGCAAGACCGCGTCGGGTGCCGTCTGGCTCGACGAGGCGATGCTGAGCCCGTACGAATTCTGGCAATACTGGCGCAACACCGAGGATGCCGATGTCGCCCGCTTCCTCAAGCTCTACACCACGCTGCCGATGCCGGAGATCGCCCGTCTGGCCGCCCTGGGCGGGGCGGAAATCAACGAGGCCAAGAAGCTGCTGGCCACCGAGGTGACGGCGCTGCTGCATGGCCGCGACAAGGCCGATGCCGCCGCCGAGACGGCGCGCAAGACCTTCGAGGAAGGAGCGCTGGCGGAGGACCTGCCGACGGTCGCCATTCCCCGCGCTGAAATCGAGGCCGGAATCGGCGTGCTGTCGCTGTTCGTGCGCGCCGGCCTGGCCGGGTCCAATGGCGAGGCGCGCCGCCATGTCCAGGGCGCGGCGCTCAGGATCAACGACGAGCCGGTTCGCGACGAGAAGCAGGTCGTGTCGGCCTCCGACATCCGCGAAGGGGCGATCAAGCTGTCGCTCGGCAAGAAGAAGCACATCCTGGTGCGCCCGGCCTGAGGCCGGCGTCACCGGTACTCGAAGATCGAGCGGAAGATGCCCGGCGCGATCACCGAGATCGGGTTGATCTGCAACTTCGGGTCTTTCGACGGGCCGGCCAGCTTGAAGGTGACGCCGATGAGGCCGCGGTCGCGACCGTTGCCGAGCAGGATGCCGACAATCGGGATTTCGCCGAAGATGCGGTTGAGCCCGTAGGCCGGCATCATCGTCCCGGTCAGCGCCATGTTGGACTCCTTGTCATAGAGCTTTCCCTGGAAGGAAAATCCGAGCAGCGGCCCGCGCAGGATGCCGTCGGCCAGGTTCAGGTAGCCCTTGCCCTTCTCGATCCGGGTGAAGCCGCGCTCGAACTTCACCACCGTGGTGTCGATGTCCTTCTTTACCGCTTCCGACAGGCTCTGCTCCTCGCCGGGCGGATGCGAGGCGACGAGCGAACGCAGCCGCGGCTCGTCGACGATGGAGAAGTCGCGCGCATCGACCTCGCCCGACAGCGGGCCGCCGCCCTTGGCCGAAAGCGTCAAATCGATCGAACCGCCCTTCATCCGGTCGTAGATGTCGAGGAAGCGCAGGATCGCGCCGGCGTCGTCGGAGGTCATCGCCACCGTGCGCTTGCCGCCTTCGGTGCCGTCGTCGATGCGGACCGATCCGCCCGACCGGGTCACCGCGTCGATGGCCATGCCGCCGAACTTGCCCTTGCTCGTGGCGAATTCGAGCCGGAAATCGCGCATCACCTCGCCGGAAAAGCCGGTCACCGCCGCGACATTGGCCTTGACCTTCACCGTCACCTCGTCGAGGCCGCTCTTGATATCGTCATTGTCGGAGGTCGCCCGCTTGATGAGCGAGCGCCCGTCGATCGACGGTCCGGAGACATTGACCAGATAGGTCTTGCCGTCGCGCGCGATGGCGACCTTCGCCGCGTCGTCCGGATTGAGGCGCACGCGCGTGAAATCGGCCGAAACCAGTCCGGCCTCGCTCAGCACCAGCCGGCCCTCGGCCGCGAACGATTTCCCCGCCAGGCGGAAATCGTCGAGCCGGTACTGCTCGCCGGCCTTGGCCATCGTGAAGCTCGCTTCCGCCGCGATGCCCGCGCCCTTGCTCCAGCCGATCCAGGGTATGCTGATTTTCGCCTTGTCGAGATCGGCCTTGACCGTCTGCACGCCGGCGCCGTCCCGCGACCAGCGGACGCTGATCGGTCCCGACAGCATGCTGGCCAGGCCCGGCGCGGCCTGGTTGCGGCTCTTGTCGTCATAGGCGAGCGTCACCACCTGCTTGCGCGCGGTTTTCGATTCACCGATCGGCTCGACGAATTCGAACACGGCCGGCACGCCGTTGAGCCGGCCCTTGGCGTTGACGATCGCCTTCCGGCGGTCGATTTCCACCGTCCCGTCGGCGTCGCTGGCCTGCTGGTTGCCGAACTTGCGCGCGATGGCGACCTTGGAGACGGCGAGCGACACCTTGTAGTCAAGGTCGGTCCTGGCCCGCTCGCCGGAAAACGGAATGTCGGCGACGACATGGGCCTGCATCGCGCCGCTCAGATCGTCGGCCGAAAACGGCAGGAAGCGCATCGCGTCGATGGGCTGGAAGGCGGCATACTCGGCCGCGGCCGCCGCGTCGCCGCGAACCTTGATGTCGAGCTGTCCGCCGAGTTTCCCCGGCTCGGCCCGGGGAATGAGCATCGTCCCGTCCGAGGCGTCGAGCGTGCGGCCGCTGGGCAGGTAGATCCGCGCCGACGACACGCGAATATCGACGTCGGCGCCGCCGAAGGCGATGATCCCGGCCGTATCGCGCAGCGGCGGCAATTCGCCTGCGATGTTGACGCGCGCATTCTCCACCGCGAACCGTCCCGAAACGTCCTGCGCCTCGAACGGTTCCGGCTTGATCAACGCCTCGGGCGTCAGGTGCACGTCGATGCGCCCTTCCCGCACCACGCCGCCGAACAGATTGTCGAGCGTCCAGTCGCGGGCGGCGCGCGCCAGGTATGTCGGCCAGATCTGCTTGGCATGGGCCACCGGCAGGTCGCTGACATGCACTTCGAGGAAGATCCCCGGTCCCTTCTCCGACAGGGTGATCGAGCCGGCGCCGAAGACCTCGCCATCCCTGGAGCGGATGTGGATCGTGTCGATGCCGATGCGCCCGCCGCCCGGCGACCACACGCCGGCGAGCTTGGTGGCGACCGAAAGCGCCGGTTCGGGGGAATCGGCCGGGGCGATCACCGAATTGTCGGAGACGAGTTCGTAGCGCCAGTTCGGGCCCTGCCCCTTGTCGCTTTCCTCCGGCTTGGCTGCGCCCTGGAAGCGCAGCGCCGTCGCGCCGCTGGTCAGGTCGAGCCGGTCGAACTCGATCTTTCCCGAACCCGCGGCGATTTCGCCGGCGACATCGATCGCCGTGTCATAGGCGCGCCCGTCGTGATAGGTCACCGTCACCCGTTCGGCCGCCGCCGTGAATGCGATCCGGCTGGCGCGGCCTTCGGTGCCGCTCAGCGTCAGCCGGACCGGCGAAATCGCAAGTCCCGGGAAAGCATCGGTGACCGCGGCGATCGTGCGCCCGTCGGTCTCCACCGCCACATCGACGCTCTCGACCGTGCGCCCGTCGGCGCCGAGCTTCGCCGCGCCGGTCACCTTGTGCGACCAGGGCGCCGTCGCCACCGCCGCCTCGAGCGTCATGGCATCCTCGCCCGAGCGGGAAAGCAGCACATGCTCGATCCGGTGCAGGCGTTCGCCGTCGCGCAGGTCCAGCCGGTCGAAGTCGACGCGCCGTGTGCCCGAGCGGGAAAGCCCGTCGAAGACGGCGCGAACCGCCGCGAATGTCGCCACCGCCATCGCGTCTGGGGTGAGCGCGGCGGTGTCGCCGGGCGTGCCCGCCGGCGAAAG
>JBATNB010000468.1:0-3320 GCA_049290135.1 Rhizobiaceae bacterium | reverse complement strand
GCCCTCGATGCCAGTGCCGGACTGGCCAAGGATGCCGGCAAGACCCGCCTGGCGGCGACGCTGGCGCTGTCGCGCGCCGCCTATGGCGATGCGAAGCTCTCCGGCGGCGGGACGCTGTCGCAGGAGGAGCGCAACTCGACCCTGCTGACCGCGACGCTGCGCGCCGGCTACGAGGTCTCGCCCTCCCTGGTGCCGTTCGTCGAGATTTCCGGCGGCCGCCGGTTCATGGACCTGGCCACCGACGCGGCCGGCTACGACCGTTCGGCCTATCGCCTGGCGCTGCGCGGGGGACTGGAAATCGATCGCGGCGAGAAACTGCGCGGCGAGGTTTCGGTCGGCTGGCTGCGTGAGAGTTTCGACGACACCCGCCTTGCCTCGCTTTCCGGGCTTTCCGTCGACGGGACGCTCACATGGTCGCCGGTGCGCGAAACCACGATGACCCTGCGCGGCACCACCTCGGTCGAGGGAACGACCACGGCGGGCAATTCCGGCTCGCTGCTGCATTCGGCCGAAGCCCGCATCGCGCGGGCGATCCGGGAGAACCTGACGGGGGAAATCGGCGCCGGCGTGTCGCTGCGCGACTATGCCGGGTCCTCAGATCTCGACGTCATCGCATCGGGAACGGCAAGCCTGACCTGGTGGCTGAACCGGTATGCCGGCATCACCGGCAGGGTGCGCTACGAACAGGTTTCCAGCACGCTTGCCGGAATGGACAGCCGGACCGGTTCGGCCTTCCTCGGCCTCACCTTGCGGCGTTGAGCCGGATCAGCGGACCGAACGTCGGCGTTCCACCGGCTTGATGGTTCGCGACAACGCCTCCATGGCGCGGCTGACATGGGCATGGGTGTCGGGACGCCACAGCCCGAAGGCGATGTTGGCCTCGACGAACCCCTCGGGCGAACCGCAATCGAAGGTGCGGCCCTTGTAATTGTAGCCGTAGAAGGCCTGGCTCGCCTGCAGCTTCAGCATGGCGTCGGTCAACTGGATCTCGCCGCCCGCTCCGCGCTCCTGGTCCGCCAGCGCGGAGAAGATCTCCGGCTGCAGGATGTAGCGCCCGTTGATGTAGAGATTCGAAGGCGCCGTGCCCGGCGCCGGCTTTTCCACCATCCGGTCGATGCGAAAGCCCTCGAAGGCCGGGCCGCCGCGCCCGACAATGCCATACTTGTGGGTCTCGGACGGCTCGCATTCCTGCACGGCCACGACATTCTGCCCGGTCTTCCCGTAGAGGTCGACCATCTGCGCCAGGCAGCCGCGTTCGGACTGCATGATCATGTCCGGCAGCAGCAGCGCGAACGGCTCGTCGCCGACGAGATCGCGGGCGCACCACACCGCATGGCCAAGCCCGAGCGGGACCTGCTGGCGGGTGAAGCTGGTCTGGCCGGGCGCCGGCTGCAGCCGTTGCAGCTTGGCCAGGATCTGGTCCTTCCCGCGTTCGGCAAGCGTGTTGTAGAGTTCGAACTGGACGTCGAAATGATCCTCGATCACCGACTTGTTGCGGCCGGTGACGAAGATGAAATGCTCGATGCCGGCTTCCCGCGCCTCGTCGACAACATACTGGATGACCGGGCGGTCGACGACGGTCAGCATTTCCTTCGGGATGGCTTTCGTCGCCGGCAGGAACCGCGTGCCGAGACCGGCCACCGGGAACACGGCCTTGCGCACCTTCTTCATGTCCAAGCCCTCTACGCGACAGCGTCACAGGGCCGGGACATTTTCATGCCGGAATTGAGATTTACTGAATTCGGCGTCCGACTCGACGGGCCAAAGGCAGGATTTCGCCCTGTAATCGGGATGCAATGGGCTCATGGTAAACCAAATCCTAACCGCTGAGGCCGATTCTGGTTCGCCAACGCCCGCAATCCGCGAGACCGCCATGTCGACCAGCCGCTTCCGTTCCATGATCCGCCACACCGCATTCGCCGCCCTTTTCGCCGGCGCGCTGACCGCGCAGACCCCGCGCGCCGACGCCGACACCGGGTTCAAGTCGTGGGTAGCCTCCTTCCGCGGCGTCGCGGTCGGGGCCGGCGTCAGTGCCGGCACGTTCGACCGTGCCTTCTCCGGCTTCAACGGCCCCGACCTCGTCGTCCTCGAAAAGGCCCGCTACCAGCCCGAATTCACCTCGCCGCCCTGGGACTATTTCGACAACCGCGTCAACGACCAGTCGATCGCCAACGGCCGCGCCATGGCCCGCAAGCACAAGGGCACGCTCGACGCCATCGAGGCGCGGTTCGGCGTCGACCGCCACATCCTGCTGGCCATCTGGTCGATGGAATCGAACTATGGCGAAATCCTCGTGCGCCCCGACGTCATGCGCAACACCGTGCAGGCGCTGGCCACGCTCGCCTGGGGCGACAAGAAGCGCGCCAAATATGCGCGGACCCAGTTGATCGCGGCGCTGAAGATCCTGCAGACCGGCGATATCGATGTCGGGCACCTGACCGGCTCGTGGGCCGGCGCCATGGGGCACACCCAGTTCATCCCCACCAGCTACCAGGCCTACGCCGTCGACATGGACGGCAATGGCAAGCGCGACATCTGGAATTCGGTTCCCGACGCACTGGCGACCGCGGCGAACCTCCTGAGGAAGAACGGCTGGCAGTCGGGCCGCACCTGGGGTTACGAGGTCAGGCTTTCCGGCGGCAAGTTCCCGGGCGGCGCGCAGACGATCTCGGCCTGGTCGAAGGCCGGCCTGCGCCGCGCCAACGGGCGCGAGTTTCCCCGCGGCGGCGACAAGGCGGTCCTGAAGGTGCCCGATGGACGCGGCGGCCCGGCCTTCCTCGTCACCAACAATTTCAATGTGCTCAAGCGCTACAACAATGCCGACAAATATGCCCTGGCCGTCGGCCTGCTCGCCGACGCGATCGCCGGCGGTTCGATGACGGCCGACTGGAAACGGCCGTTCACCAGGCTGAGCTTCGAGGAGCGCCAGGAATTGCAGGAGCGCCTGGCTACCGCCGGGTTCTACGATGGCAAGTTCGACGGCAAGATCGGCGACGGTTCGAAGAAGGCGATCATGGCCTTCCAGGGAAGCGTCGGCTTGACGAAGGACGGCTACCCCAGCATGGAAGTGCTCAAGGTGCTGCGGAAGCGATGATGGCAAGCGGTCGGCGAAATGACGGCTTAAGCGGATGGAGCGGGCGCGTGACCCGCGGCCTTGCCGCCGCCATCGCCGTCATCGCCGCGATTGCGGTAGCGGCACCCGCCGAGGCGCAGCAGAAGAACCGCTCGCTGTTCGACCTGCTGTTCCGCCCGAGCAAGCCGGCGGCACGCAACTCGGCGCCGGCGACCAAGGCACCGAAGGTGGCCAAGAAGCCGCGCAA